>NZ_JAMXXL010000019.1:0-68585 GCF_024129685.1 Acinetobacter lwoffii
TAGACGGAAACGATTTGGTCTAAGAATGAATTTAATTGCTGGAATGGTGAACTGGACGCTCTTAAATTAACTTTCGCAAGAGATCTAATGTTTGAAGTTCTGTTTGGATTTTTGGATTCAAAACAATTTGAGGAATTGATGAAATATCTGAATATTGAATGAAGTCTAGTTCTTGAGCATGAGTAAAAACGGAGATTGAAAAAAGTAGAAAAAGATAATAGTGATTCTTCATATCAAATTTATTATTTTTATGTCCATATTAACTTACTTATGGATTGTTCATTTTATATGGACACTTATGGAGTATCAATAAGGGTAAAACCCTTTTGAGCAGTTTTCATAACATTCTCCACAAATGTTTTTTGTTTATTTATAAGCCTAAAGAAAAAGCTCATTTAGCTTAATTTTATATTTAGCACTAAGTGTGCCAAGTTTTATTATAATAAAATTGAGAGAAAAAACAGCACTTTAAAAAAATATTTTTATTTTTGTAACTATTATGTTTTCTTTTGTGTAACTAACTGACAAAAATTGTCAGTTAGTTGACTAAAATCACCCCAGAATTATCGGTTTATTGCCCAATTCATTTTCTAAATCATCTATTTTGCGATCATAGTACTGATCTAGTACTTCACCAATCTGCTTTATCCCTTCAATTACACCCTCTTTAAACTTCTGCTGAGCTAAATGCTGAATAATATCTTGGCAAATTTCATCCCAAACTTGCTGGGTCGTTGCATTTTTAATTCCACGATCAATCACAATTTCAACCTTGTGCTCGCACAGGTTCAAATACAGGAGTACCCCACTATTATATTCGGTATCCCAAACCCCAATTTCCGCAAATAACTGTCGGGCCCGACATAAAGTATCTTGATGATAGGCAGTTCTTGAAGGCAGACAACCTTCAATCACCACTTGAATCTCACCTACATGCCCATGCTCGGCTTCTTCAACAGCCTGTGCTATCGCATACTGATCCTGCTTGGAAAAAAAACGCTTGGTTGCCGGCATATAAAAGAAATGTTTTAACCAGCGTTTAACACTCGGCTGCGCATGTTCTTCCAACTTCGGCCGCGTGACAATGTCTGTTGTATCTGTAGTTGTTACCATGAGCCTGATGCTCCTCCCCCGCCAAATCCGCCACCGCCACCACCGAAGCCGCCGCCACCAAATCCACCACGGCCACTACCACCGCCCCGGCCGCCACCAGCTAAAAAGGCACGTAAAATCAGCTGGGCAATAGAGGTGACCAATAAAAAGAAAATACCTGCGCCAATCATTAGGCTAGCAACCAAGCCTAAGCCATTCACCAATCCTGCCGCTGTACCTGCCACCGCTGCAATTGCTGCGCTCAGACGTTTACCAAAGATCATGGAGCCAATAACACCTGCAATAATAATAAAGATAACGTTTCCAAAAGTAGCTTGAGATGCTTTTTGTGCCTGATAGGCTTGTTCCTGACGTTCTTTGATTTCATCCGCGGCCTGTGCTGCAATTTCAGGATCTAAATTTAAAATTCGTTCAATTTCGGTTAGTCCGGAATCAATGCCCTGCGCATACTGACCTTGCTTAAAAAATGGCGTAATTTTGTCATGAATAATTCGACCTGCCACTATGTCTGGTAGTACACCCTCCAGACCATAACCGGTCAAAATTTGAATACGGCGGTCATTAATGGCAATCGTCATCAACAAACCATTGTCGCGTTTAGCTGAACCCAGCTGCCAGGCTTCAGCAACACGCATGGAATAATCAAAAATATCTTCTTGCCCTGTGGTCGGAACAATGACTACACCTATTTGCCCTTTGCCTTCATTATAAAGTTTCAAAATACGCTGACTGATTTGCTGTTTTTCAGCGGGACTAAGTAAATTTGCCTGATCAATGACCGGTTCATTCAGGCTTGGTAAGTCGCGCTGAAACTGCCCTTCCGCCATGTCATTGGCAATTTGCGGCTGTGATGCTGCTGCAGTTTCTGTATTTTGGGCTGGAGTATTTTGATTATTTTTAGGCTGTAAGATTTCACGGGCTACGATGACTTCTTCAGTATCTGTAGCCGTCGCCGTTTCTGCTGAAACAAGTGTTGTCATTCCCATGCCCAACATAAGAATCAAACTAGCACAGTATTTCAGCAGTATTTCAGGCATCTGATCTCTCACTTATCTACAGATATTACTTATTCAAAGGAAACCGTTGGTGCTTTCTGTGCACTTTGCTCGGCGCTAAAGTTCGGTTTGGTGTCCATACCAATCACTTTGGCGGTCATGACTTGCGGGAACTGGCGCGCATAAGAGTTGAAGTCCTGTACTGTCGTAATATAACGGTTACGTGCCACTGCAATCCGGTTTTCAGTTCCTTCTAGCTGCACCTGTAAATCACGGAACTGCTGGTTCGCTTTCAAATCTGGATAATTCTCAGTGACGGCTAAAAGACGAGACAAGGCACTGGTCATCTGGGCCTGTGCTTCCTGATAGCGTTGGAATAGTTCAGGATCTTCTAGCACTTCACGGTCGACTTTTAGGCCTGCCACATTGGCACGTGCCTGAGTCACTTCAGTTAACACCTGCTCTTCATGTGCGGCATAGCCTTTGACCACATTGACCAGATTCGGCACCAAGTCAGCACGACGCTGATACTGGTTTTGTACTTCAGACCATGCCGCAGTCACCGCCTCATCCTTAACTTGTAAGGTGTTATAGCCACAACCTGTAAGCGTCAGGGTACTGGCTAACATCAGAGCAATGAAAGATTTTTTTAATACAGGAATCATCTTTTCTCCTCAATTCTTTATTGATATTTATTTAATAAATTTGATTTTAAACATATTTTTCTCATTTTTTGTTAATTTTTATAATTTTTTACTTTTATCGTTTTTATTCCTTCTGTTCTGCTTCAGAGCTAGGAATTAATATTGGATATATCTATAAGTTCAAATTCTTATTTTTATAAGCTCTTAGGATTAAACTGACTTAATAAGCAAAAAAAGAAAATAAAAAAACCCGCCATAGCGGGTTTTTAAATGGATGATTAAATTATATTAAACATCAAGGTAATCCAGAATACCTTCCGCAGCCTGACGACCTTCCCAGATCGCAGTCACGACCAGGTCAGAACCACGGACCATGTCGCCACCAGCAAAGATTTTTGGATTTGAAGTCTGGAATTTGTATTGCTGTTGTTCAGCTGCAAGTACGCGACCTGAACCATCCAGATTGATTTCTACATCAGTGAACCAGTCTGCTGGGCTGGTACGGAAACCAAATGCCAGCAATACTGCATCTGCAGGCAGAATTTCTTCTGAACCTGGAATTGGTTCCGGACTACGGCGGCCACGGCTGTCTGGTTCGCCCAGTTGAGTCGTTACCACTTTTACGCCAGTCACTTTGCCATTTTCACCCACGATTTCGATAGGCTGACGGTTGAACTGGAATTCCACACCTTCTTCACGCGCATTTTTTACTTCACGACGTGAACCCGGCATGTTCGCTTCATCACGACGATAAGCACAAACTACTGACTCAGCACCTTGACGGATTGAAGTACGGTTACAGTCCATCGCGGTATCACCACCACCCAAGACAATCACTTTTTTGCCTTCAACGCTGATGTATTCGGATGGATCTTTTTCCCACCCCTGGCAACGGTTCACGTTAGCAATCAGGAAATCCAGTGCATCATACACTCCATCCAGATCTTCACCAGCAAAGCCACCTTTCATATAAGTGTATGTTCCCATACCCATAAAGACAGCGTCATAGTCAGCAAGTAACTGGTCGATAGTAACATCGGTACCAATTTCAGTATTCAGACGGAATTCAACACCCATACCGGTAAAGATTTCACGACGGCGTTTCATCACGTCTTTTTCCATCTTGAATTCTGGGATACCGAAAGTCAGCAGACCACCAATTTCAGGACGTTTATCAAATACAACTGGCTTCACACCATTACGTACCAGAATATCAGCACAACCTAGACCTGCAGGACCTGCCCCGATAATCGCGACTTTTTTATTGGTCCATTGCACATTGGACATATCTGGACGCCAGCCCAAAGCAAAGGCGGTATCATTGATATATTTTTCAGCATTACCAATAGTCACCGCACCGAAACCGTCGTTCAGGGTACACGCCCCTTCACACAGACGGTCCTGCGGACAGACACGACCACAAACTTCCGGCAAAGTATTGGTCTGATGACACAGTTCAGCCGCCTGGAACAAACGGCCTTCAGACACCAGTTTTAACCAGTTTGGAATGTAGTTATGTACCGGACATTTCCACTCACAGTACGGGTTACCACAGCCTAGGCAGCGATGCGTCTGATTGGCTGCAATTTCCGCTGTATAAGGCTTATAAATTTCCACAAATTCTGCTTTGCGGACATCAATCTCTTTTTTCTCTGGATCTTGGCGTGCGACATCCAGGAATTGAAAGTCATTATTCAGGCGTTCTGCCATGTCTCTCTCCGTGGGTAGATGTAAGGGGTTCACAGTTGCCTTACATCTCCCTATGTTTCTGCAGTAGTGGAATTATTGTGGATCAGCTTGAGTTGTTTTTAACAGCGTTTGCAAGTTGGCTGCTTTTGGTTTTACCAACCAGAACTTGCGGCTGTAGAAGTCAAACTCATGGCGGATCTTGTACGCCCAAGCACTACCCGTTTCTTTAATATGTTCATCCAGAATACGACCCAGGAAGGCTTTATGCTCTTCCATCGCTTCGGTGGAAATACGGTTCAGCTCAATCAGCTCGTGGTTATAATGATCAACGAAGTCATTATCCAGATCAAGTACATAAGCAAAACCACCAGTCATACCCGCACCGAAGTTATGTCCGACTTTACCCAGCACTGTCACAATACCGCCGGTCATATATTCACAGCAGTGATCACCTGCACCTTCAATCACGGCAAATGCACCCGAGTTACGCACCGCGAAACGCTCGCCCGCTGTACCCGCGGCATATAACTTACCGCCAGTCGCACCGTATAAACAGGTGTTCCCAATAATCGCGGTATTTTGGGTCTGGAATGGTGAACCTTTTGGCGGGAAGATCGAGATGCGACCGCCAGCCATGCCTTTACCGACATAATCATTGGCATCGCCTTCTAGGCTGATATGCAGACCACCGGCATTCCAGACACCTAGTGACTGGCCTGCAGTACCATTCAGGTGAACTTTCACCGGATGGGCTTCCATGCTCAGGTTGCCATAGCGTTTTGCAATTTCACCAGACAGACGGGCACCAATCGAACGGTCACAGTTACCGATCGTGAAGCTATATTCACCGCCAGTTCCTGCTTCGATGGCAGGTAGAATCTCATCCACCATTTTTTCAGCCAGAATCCCTTTATCAAATGGTGCATTGCCCTGTACTTCGCAGTACTGTGCTTTACCTTCTGCAGCAGGATGTGATTCCAGTAATTTACTTAAATCAAGATGTGCATGCTTTGCAGTTTCACCTGGCAAGACTTCCAGCAGATCCGTACGGCCAATCAGGTCTTTCAGACTTGATACACCGAGTGCTGCCAGCCATTCACGGGTTTCTTCAGCAATAAAGGTGAAGAAGTTGATCAGCATTTGTGGCTCGCCAATATAATGCTCTTGACGTAAATGATCTTGTTGAGTCGCAACACCGGTTGCACAGTTATTCAAGTGGCAGATACGCAAGTATTTACAACCTAAGGCAATCATTGGGGTTGAACCAAAGCCGAAGCTTTCAGCACCGAGAATTGCTGCTTTTACGACATCCAGACCGGTTTTTAAACCGCCATCTGTCTGTACGCGAACTTTACCACGCAGGTCATTGACACGAAGGGCCTGATGCGCTTCAGAAAGACCCAGTTCCCACGGTGAACCTGCATGATGAATTGAAGAAAGTGGAGAAGCCGCTGTACCGCCATCATAACCAGAAATGGTAATGAAATCGGCATACGCTTTCGCTACACCCGCCGCAATCGTACCGACACCCGGTTCAGAAACCAGCTTAACTGACACCATCGCCTGTGGGTTAACCTGTTTTAAATCAAAGATCAACTGTGATAAATCTTCAATTGAATAGATGTCATGATGCGGAGGTGGCGAAATCAGGGTAACGCCCGGCACAGAGTAACGTAAACGTGCAATGAGACCATTCACTTTACCACCCGGCAACTGACCACCTTCACCTGGTTTTGCACCTTGCGCGACTTTAATCTGGAGAACTTCTGCTGATGTTAAATAAGCAGGCGTCACACCAAAACGGCCCGATGCAATTTGTTTGATTTTCGAGTTACGGATAGTACCGTAACGCGCTGGATCTTCACCGCCCTCACCCGAGTTTGAACGACCACCAATCGTATTCATGGCAATCGCAATCGCTTCGTGCGCTTCAGGTGACAGTGCACCCAAAGACATACCGGCAGAGTCAAAGCGAGGCAGGATCTCTTCCACAGATTCCACTTGTTCGACTGGAATCGAGTTGTCTGTTTTGAGTTTGAACAAGTCACGGATCGTTGCGATCGGACGGTTGTTCACCAATTCTGCATATTCTTTAAAATCTGCGTAGTTCCCAGAACGTACTGCTTTATGCAGTGAGTTGATCACATCCGGGTTAAAGGCATGATATTCCTTGCCAAAGACAAATTTCAGCAGGCCTCCCTGATCGATTGGCTTACGGTTTTTCCAGGCAATATCCGCCAACTGTTTCTGGTCATTTTCAAGATCAATAAAGGTTGCACCCTGAATACGGCTTGGTACGCCGATGAAGCATTTATCCACCACTTCATTAGATAAACCCACTGCTTCAAACAACTGACCACCACGATAAGAAGCAACCGTAGAAATCCCCATTTTCGAAAGAACTTTCAGCAGACCTTTCTCAATCCCCTTACGGAAATTGTTTTGCGCATAGATTGGGTCACCCAATAATTCACCTTTGGCGACCAGATCATTGATCACGTCATAAGCCAGGTATGGGTAGATGGCTGTCGCACCAAAACCAAGTAGCACGGCAAACTGATGTGGATCACGAGCAAAACCGGTTTCAATAATCAGGTTGGCATCTGTACGCAAACCTGTATTGATCAAGTGATGATGCACCGCACCGGTGATCATGAAGGCATTGGCAGGCAAGTAACCTTTACGGATTTTCTTGTCGGAAAGCACCAGTAAAGTTTTACCATCACGAATGGCTTGTGCAGATTCTTCACAGATCCGTGCAATCGCTGCTTGTAGACCTTCAGTTTCAGCATAGTTCAGGTCGATATCTGCAATTTCATAGCCGGCACGACCCAGGGTACGGATCTGATGCATTTTCGAATTAGACAGTACAGGGCTGGAAATGATCAGGCGGTCTGCATGTTCAGGCCCCTGTTCAAATACATTTTGTTCACGACCTAAACAGGTTTCCAGTGACATCACAATCGATTCACGTAACGGATCGATTGGCGGGTTGGTCACCTGTGCAAACTGCTGGCGGAAATAATCTGATACATGACGTACCTGACGTGACAATACTGCCATGGGCGTATCATCACCCATTGAACCTACAGCTTCCTGACCGCTTTCAGCAATCGGACGCAACAACTGGTCACGCTCTTCAAAGGTCACCATGAACATTTTTTGTGCCGCTTTCAGGCCATCGCCTTTTAAGCCTTGATCACATAAATATTCTTCCAGCTCTGGACTGCCTTGCAGACGCACAGAATTTTCACGCAACCATTCACGGTATGGACGCATACGTTTCAGATGATTATTGACATCTTGCGTATCCAGTACCTTACCGGTTTGCGTATCAATGACCAGCATTTGGCCAGGACCGACACGGCCTTTAGAAATCACATCTTCAGGTTGATAACCCCACACGCCAATTTCAGATGCTAGTGTGATATAACCATTTTTGGTGATGACCCAACGCGCAGGACGCAGACCGTTACGATCCAGCATACAGATCGCATGACGCCCATCCTGAATCACCAGACCTGCAGGGCCGTCCCAAGCTTCCATATGTTTTGAGTTGAATTCATAGAAAGCACGCAGATCAGCATCTAAGGTTTCCACATTTTGCCAAGCAGGCGGAACCAGCATACGGAGTGCACGGAACAGATCCATGCCGCCACCCACCAGAATCTCCAGCATGTTGTCCAAGCTTGAAGAATCTGAACCGGTACGGTTCACAATTGGATTCAGTTCAGTTAAACCTGGTAATAACGGATTTTCAAATTTTGGTACCCGCGCCATGGCCCAGTTACGGTTCGCAGTAATGGTATTGATTTCACCATTGTGCGCCAGATAACGGAACGGCTGCGCCAACGGCCAGCGTGGCAAAGTATTGGTCGAGAAACGTTGGTGGAACACTACAATATGCGATTCCAGACGCGGATCCGCCAGATCGGTATAAAAATCGGCAATCGCTTCCGGCATCATCAGGCCTTTATAGCTGATGACTGTTGAACATAAGGTGGTGACATAGAATGAAGTGTCATTTACCAGCAACTGTTCTGCACGACGACGCGCCAGGAATAATTTGCGGTTAAATTCAACTTCAGTCACACCCATCGGGCAATTGACAATAATCTGCTCAAATGCCGGCATCGATTGCAAGGCAATTTCACCCAAAGCATTGACATTGGTTGGAATCAGACGCCAAGCCAGAACGATTAAACCTTCAGCTTCAATTTCTTTGTTTAAAACCTGTTTGGCATGTGCAGCAAGGGCAGGATCAAGATTTAGAAACACCGACCCCACAGCAAACACTTCACTTAAAGTGGTATCACTTAAGCGTTTTGCTTCTTCACGAAAGAACTTTTTCGGCATCGCCAACAGCAGGCCACAACCATCCCCAGTCTTACCATCCGCGGCAATACCACCACGGTGGGTCATACAACTCAGACTATGAATCGCGGTCTTGACAAGATCATGGCTTGCATCACCCTGCATATGGGCGATTAAACCGAAACCACAGTTATCTTTAAACTCATCCGGTTGGTATAAACCTTGAGCGGGAGCTACATTATTAGGCGATGGCATGTGCATAGCGTACCCTTCTTTCACGAAGCCTTATAGGCTGTTAAACAATCTAAATTCTTCTCTGCGCTGCGTTGAATGGACTTTCGAAGACCGTTTTAATCAAGCAAAATTTTTCCTCTTTATTTCTTCAGCGTAGTCCTTTTTTAGACCGAATGCATAAAAAATAAAGTTTATTTTGCTGATGAATAACATAAAAATCAGGAATAAATATGACATTCATAGGTTGTCATCGAATCATTTTTCGCGCTAAAACAGGGAGATTAATTCAATCCATGCACCAATAAAGCAAATTCCATGCCAACAAACAGCGCATAAATTAAAACAATACAGATGACAAAGATTTAGCGTAGAACAGCACTCTAAGGGTTAATTTTAATGTGCATTTTTTGCACCAAAAGCGCTCATTTTTAATTCTGTAATTTTTTGGATGCGCTATTTTAGACCGAACTAATTAAATGGATCACTAATCTCGTTATTTTGAGGACGCGGATTACTGCCCTGAGCAGGTCGATTATTGTTATTTTGCGGTTGAGGTGTACCTTCTACAGCACTTTCAGATTTCTGTACATCAACTACATTTCCCGATGAATCACGACGCACAATGGTGGTACTAGTAGTCGCCGCATCAGAGCTACGCGGCTTGACCTCAGTTTGGGTTTGCTGCTGTCTAAGTCGTACCGATTCATCTACTTTCGGCAAAGGCACATTTCTCAAACGAATTTCATAAAGCTTTTGATTACTGGCCAATTCCTCTGAACCCAGATTATTGACCAGACTGACATATTGCTGCATGGGCACCACTTCAGGCTTGACTGAGACCGGTAAATTTAACTTCAGTGTAGAGAGTGCCTGATTGGCTTGTGCCGCCGTCTTATATTGGCCATATAACAATACATATTGTTCTGGCTGATTTTCACCCGAGATTCTTAAATAAATAAAAGGTTTACGATCGGACTGTTTTTTAAGAAAACTTTTTAAAATGGCTTCATTGGTCACACGAAATAATTCAATGGCATGCTGGTTTTTCGCTTCATTGACAAATTTGGTACCGCGAAATTCCGGCTCATGACTGGCATTCACGACGGTACGCGTATTTAGATCCAGTGGTTTCACTTCCTGAAAAAGCGCACCAAGATGGGTCATTGTGGCTACTTTTTCCGGCTGAATCTGCAATTGAACTTCAGTTTCAGGTTTTTTTTCAATTTCGATGACATCATCTGAATCAGTCACCGCCCAAAAGACTAAGGCAGCAAATAGGCAGCATACACCACAGACCAGCCAGAAATAATGCTGAATCTTTTGCCAAGGAGTATGTAATGCTGCCATAAAACTAAACCTATGCCTGATTGGCTAAAATTGCCTGTTTCATTAACTCGAGATCAAAGTCCCGGGTAATCACTGCTTCGCCTAATTGTTGCAACAACACCAGACGCAATTGTCCATTCAAGACTTTTTTGTCATGGGCCATATATGCCAGGAAATCATCAAGAGGGATTTTAGGACAAACGATCGGAAGTTTGGCACGAGAAATGATTTTTTTTGTACGTTCTAAATCTTCTTGAGAAATCCAACCCATACGCTGTGACAGATCCGCAGCCATCACCATACCGGTGGCAACAGCCTCACCATGTAGCCAGACACCATACCCCATGTAGGATTCAATCGCATGACCAAAGGTATGACCTAAATTAAGTAAAGCACGTTCCCCTTGCTCTTTCTCATCATTGGCTACGATCCGTGCCTTATGCGCACAGGAACGATAAACGGCTTCAGCCAATAATTTCTCATCACGAGCGACCAGAGCATCCATCTTTTCTTCAAGCCAGACCAGAAATGACTCATCGCCTAGCAGCGCATATTTAATCACTTCAGCCAAACCTGCTGAAAGTTCGCGGTCCGGCAAAGTAACAAGCTGCGACATATCCGCCAGCACCACCTGCGGCTGCTGGAAAGCGCCAATCATATTTTTACCCAGAGGGTGATTAATCCCGGTTTTTCCACCAACACTTGAATCTACTTGCGACAGCAAAGTCGTCGGTACTTGGATAAAGTATACACCGCGCTGGAAACAGGCCGAAGCAAACCCGGCCATATCTCCAATGACACCACCACCCAGCGCAAGCACAGTACAGTCCCTGTTAAAACCGGCTTCAAGCAGTGCATCAAAAATCAGATTCAGATGCGGACTATCCTTATATTTTTCACCATCAGGCAAAATACAGGTCGCAACACGTTTGTCCAGAGCTTCAATTGCAGTTTGATAACGCTGCAAATAAAGTGGTGCAACCGTAGTATTGCTCACAATCATCACTTGCTTGCCCTGAATATAGGGAGCCAATAAGGCCTGTGGATCCAGATCGCTCCCGATAAAAATAGGGTAACGACGTTCTCCGAGTTCTACATATAAGGTTTGCATGCTTGATTAACCACTTTATTCAATGAACTTAGTTTTTGGAAGTAATGAGATTGAGAATCCGCTGCGCCAGATCACGCGCAGCACCCTGATTGGTCTCAATAATATGATGCGCTACTTCACGATACAAGGGATCGCGGACCGCCAATAAATCACGTAACTTTTGTTCCGGATTTTCGACTTGGAGGAGGGGACGGTTTTTATCGCGATAGGTACGTTGCAGTTGAATTTCAACCGGCGTATAGAGATAGACAACAATTCCGCGCTGTTTCAGATAATCCCGATTTAAGGTCTGAGTAATGGCCCCACCACCAGTGGCTAAAACCAGATGGGGACGTGAGGTTAGGTCATTAATGACAGCAGTTTCACGGTCACGGAAACCCTGCTCCCCTTCTTTTTCAAAAATCCAGGGAATGGTCGCGCCTGTTTTACGTTCAATTTCATGATCACTATCTAGAAATTCACGTCCTAACAATTCTGCGAGATGTCGTCCTACTGTTGTTTTACCGGCCCCCATTGGCCCTACCAAATAAATATTTGGTAGGGTTTCAAACTCTTTGCTTGGCAAGGAGTCACCTATTCGTTTTGTTAAATTCAAAATATATTAATGATTTCTTGAAACACTGTCATTAACAATTCGAGGTGTAACGAAAATCAGTAGCTCACGTTTATTATCCGACTTTAAATCTTTACGGAATAAACGTCCTACATAAGGGATATCCCCCAAGAATGGTACCTTGGTTTGCGCATTACGGGTTTCCTGCTCAAAAATACCACCTAGGACGACTGTTTCACCATTATCGACCAAGACATTGGTATTGATCTGGTTTTTATTAATAGTGAGCTGTCCAGTCGGTGTCGGATTACCCGGTGAGTCACTGGTAATATTAAGTTCCATCTGTACTTTGCCATCTGGCGTAATGCTTGGTGTGACATCCAGACTTAAGGTAGCATCAATAAACTCAGTAGTGGACACTGCATTCGCACCACCACCTTCTGCTGACTGGTACGGAATTTGTGAACCAGAGGCAACAGTCGCTTTTTGCTTGTCCGCTGTCAGCACTTTAGGTGTAGAAATCACTTCACCATAGCCATCTGCCTGAAGTGCAGAAAGCTCAAGATCCAGCATAAAATCAGAAAGGCTGATTAAACCAAATGCAATACGGCTGGCACCTGGACTGGTAACCCCTAAGTCTACATTAAGATTATCCGGTCTTTGGATTTCATACTTCCACCCACCCAACTCTTCATCCAACTCAGGGGTTCTTAAATCCCATAAGGTTGTATCGCTGCCACCGACAAGAAGATGATTATTATTTGTAACCCCTTGCGATAGAATCCCCCATTTTACTCCCATCTCTTTGGTAAAATCAGTCGTTGCCCGCACAATACGCGCTTCAACCATAACCTGTTTCACCTGCACATCGAGTAAGTCCACCATATTGCGGATTTTATCGATAAAAGGCTGAGTATCATTCACAATAATGGTATTAGTTCGTGCATCAACAGACACAGAACCACGCGAACTTAATAAACTTTCTTTATCTTCACTATTCGTAGTATTAGAGGAACTATTTGACGAGTTAGTTGAGTTTTGTGCAGATTTATTCTGCGTAATCAATTTTTCAATATCAGCAGCTTTGGCATAACTCAGCTGCATATATTCAGTTTGGATAGGCGCAAGCGCAACACTTTGCTTAATAGCCTTAGCTTCTTCCTCTTCAGCCTTAATCAGCTCTGCAACTGGTGCAATCCAGATCACATTACCATTACGACGTTTATCCAAGTTTTTGGTTTTAAGTACAATATCCAGGGCCTGATCCCACGGCACTTCTTTTAAGCGCAAGGTAATATTGCCTTGTACACTGTCTGCTGCCACCATATTGATATCGGTGAAATCAGCTAAGAGCTGTAAGACACGACGGACTTCGATATCCTGAAAATCCAAAGAAATTTTCTTACCGCTATAAGCCACAGTTTTAGGACGTAATGAGCTCTTGGCTTCTGGTCGTTTCAAGCTGATGGTCAGCTTATTATCTGTCTGGTAAGCCATATATTCATAACTTTCCGCAGACTGAATCGTAATCACACCTGAGCCATTTTGATTCACAGCATCTACACTGGAAACCGGTGTAGCAAAATCATTGACATTAAGACGGCGGGTCAAATGAGCCGGAATCTTGGAACCTAAAGTGCGCACAATAACCTTGGTACCCTGCTGTTGTACATCAACAGGAGTATTATTTCCTAGCAGATCAATAACGACCTGGCCTTCACCTTGCGCACCGCGCTGGAAACCAATATTACTGATACCCTGAGCTGACTGTTGCTGTACAGGTTGAGCCATTGCAACAGGAGTTGCCGAGTTAATTTTAAGAATAAAGGTATTGCCTTCCACGCGAGTCGTAAAGGCTCCAGCCTCGGTCAGATTTACCGTTAGACGTGCCCGCTGAGCATCCGAAGTGACATCCACTGAACTGGCTTCACGTGTTGCCACCGGAATACTGCTTTGTTTTAAATTCTGTTGTGCCTTGTCAAAGTCCAGAATCAAACGTGACGGCGATTCTAATTGGTAGGCTTGTGGTTGTGGTGGCAAACCATTGAATATCACCCGAATCTCAGTTCCTTGCCCAGGAAGCTGCATGGGTACTACATTGGTCATTGAAACCTGTGCACTAGCCGCTTGCATCACCGCAATCGCAACAGCACCCATGGAAAACTGACGAAACACACGATTCATTGTATTAACATCCCCAAAAATAAATTCTTTAATACTCTTATTCATTGTTATTCCTTTAAAACTTATGGCGCCGGCCCGATAAGAACCAGACTTCGCGGACGTTCCACATATCCCTCACGGCCATCTGGAATAATCTCAATCAAATCGATTTGTGTTGGTGTAATTCCAACCACACGACCATGATTAAGTCCCATATAGCTACCACGTTGAATCCGCTCAACCTCACCATCAGGTGTCTGGATTAAAGCCAGAATCTGTCCTGCCTGATTGCGCATACTGCCTTTCATGCTCAACGTTTCCAGCGGATAACTTTCTAGCGGTTGCAGTTGACGTGATAGGTTTGGATAAACCCGTTTCCCCGCCATAATTTTCAGTTCAGCAGCCAGAGAGCTTGGTAAAAAAGGACTTTTGATCTGATGTGCTGCATAGTTGAAGGTTTCAACTGGCATAAAATCAGGAGCCGGTTCAATTGGCAAAGGTGGCTGATTACGAATATTAGCCATTTCCTGATTGACTGCATCAATGCGTGAATCGCATCCCAACAATAAAAACCCAAGTGTTAAAGCTGAAGTAATTTTAATGTTCTTCATTACTGCGCCCCCTGAGTAGTGCTATTAGCTTCAGGCTGTGCTGCAGCACCTTCAGCATTACCGACATAACGGTAAGTTTTGGCTTTTACCACATAATCAATGACTGGAATTTCAGATTTTTTCTCTTTATTTTCAGTACCGGTAATGGTGAAATCATGCAGCGTTACAATACGCGACAAGCCGGCAATACTGCTGACAAAAGAGCCAAAAGCGTGATAATCCCCAGTCGCTTCAATTGCAATCGGCTGCTCAATAAAGAACTCTTGTTTAATTTCAGGTTCCAGACGGATATTTTTAAACTTCAAGCCTGAATTCACACCGCTCAGATTAATATCTTCAACTAGACCTGGAATTTCAGTTTCTTTTGGCAACTGTTCTAACTGCTGGTTAAAACGGGCTTCCATTTCCTGAAGCTGAATTTGATATTGTTGTAAATTGCGTAATTTGGATTCTTTTTCACGGAATTCATTCAGCAGGTTTTGCTCCTGAGCACTGGCTTGTGAAATTGACTCAATCGTGCTTCTGATCATGACAAAGTAAATCACCGCAAATGCCAGCGCAGCAATAAAAATCCAACAGGTAATTTTGACCGACAAAGGCCAGCTACCATAGTTATTTGGATCCAATGTATTGAATTGCTGAAAAAACTTTTCAACAGTCATTTTATTTTTGGGTACAGCGACGACATCCTGGCTGAACTCATCGAATTCTTCATTACTCATGATGATGCCCCCGTAGTTGTAGCGACTGCTTGTTGTTCTTCGTTAAGTACTGGCTGAGCGATCTGATCCAGATCTACAGTTACAGTAAAACTGCCATAAGATTCTTCCACACGTGGAATAATCGAGCTCGGCGCCTTTTCTTTTGCTTCTTCAGCCACCAGGAAAGCGTTCATAAAGGCATTTCGATACCAAGATGAAGCTTCCAGATTACGGAGCAGTTCTGCTACCGTATTTGGACTTTCAGCCCGACCTTCAATGGTGAACTTGTCGCCGATACGCTGGAATTTGGTGATATACATATTGCTTGGGGTCACCCGCACAATTTCATCAATCAAATGCACCGCAATCGGACGCTGGGTTTGCAAGCCCTGAATCAGTTTCATCCGTTCGACAATCGCATTACGCTGTTCTTGCAAACCCTCAAGTGCCTTTAACTGCACATCCAGATTCTGGTTGGTGCTTTGAATCAGCTGATTGGCCTGTTCCTGATCCTGAAGCTTGTGATCATAATAAAACCAGGTAGAACCCGCTGCCGCTAATCCCAAGAAAAGCGCCCCTACGCAGATTGCCACGAATTCATTATTTCTTTTAATTCTTAGCTCATCACGCCAAGGAAGTAAGTTAATTCTTGCCATTAATCAAAACTCCTTAATGCCAAACCGCATGCAACCATGAGTGATGACGCGTCATTTTCAATTTTTTTAATATCAATTTGCGGAGAAAAGCCCATTTGCAAAAATGGATTCGCGATCGTGACACGGTAACCGAGTTTTTGTTGTAATAATTTTGCCAGACCTGGAATATTAGCATTCCCGCCGGCCAGTAAAATATGGTCAATCTCATTAAACTGAGAAGATGAAAAGAAGAACTGCAATGAACGGGCTGCCTGTTGCACCACGGCATCCAGAAAGGGTTCTAGGACTTCAATATCATAATCATCCGGCAAGGCACGGGTTTTTTTAGCACGTCCAGCTTCCTCAAAGGATAATCCATAACGATTCTGAATTTCCTGAGTCAATTGCTTGCCGCCAAACACCTGCTCACGAGTATAAATAATCTTGTTGTTCTGCATCACCGACAAGGTCGTCATACTATGACCAATGTCTAAAATACCAACCGTATTGACCCCCATCGGCAAAGTGTCCGAAAATACCTTAAAGGCATTTTCCAGCGCAAAACTTTCTACATCTGCAATCTTAGGCGTTAGACTGCTAATCTCTAAAACTTCAGAACGTGCTTCGACATTTTCGATCCGTGTCGCGACCAGCAGCACATTGACCCGGTTCGGATTGGAAAGGCGGTCTGGCAGAACTTCAAAGTCCAGACTCGCTTCATCGAGTG
Source organism: Acinetobacter lwoffii (assembly GCF_024129685.1). Lineage (GTDB taxonomy): Bacteria > Pseudomonadota > Gammaproteobacteria > Pseudomonadales > Moraxellaceae > Acinetobacter > Acinetobacter lwoffii_X. Next base: position 16,817 of record NZ_JAMXXL010000019.1, read on the forward strand.
GAAAAGGAATATATTGTTCCGCATCTTCACGAATCTGAACTTCACGTTCATCATCCGACATGTCTGCATCCATCTCAATGATTTTGGTGATGACCATTGAAGTTGGAATCGCAAAAGCGGCCTGATTCGACTGGGTATTACCCAAATTAATTGCACGCCCAAGGGCATCAGCGACAGCTTCTGGGTTTAAGATGTTTTTTTCAACAACACTGTTTTCCGATAATGGGATCAAAGCATAGCTCTCTACCCAGTAACGGCCACTTTTTACAGAAAGTTCTAAAACCTTAACAGAAGTCGAACTAATATCGACTCCTATTAACCCCTTATTTGGTTTACGATATAACCTGCGCACAATATACTTCCTATTATTTTTTTGTCCCCAATTCAATCTAACTTACCAATTGGTCCAGTCTATAATTTTATATAGATACAATAACTCATCTAACAATATGGATATCGACAGGATATACTGACCGGTAATTAGTTCGCCATTAGCTCTTATTAAAACTTACTTGTTATGAAAAAGCTATCTTGTTCAGGCCTTGTTCATCCATTTTTTTTGATCATTATCATTATACTGATCTCAATTCCGATGGGTTTCTATGGCATGTATCTCTATATTGCCCCATCTTTGCCTGAAATGTCCACGCTTAAAAAGGCACCTTTATTAAAGCCTTTACAAGTATTTAGTTCAGATAATGAATTAATTGCCGAATATGGTGGCAAGCTTTCAGTTCCCGTGAAATATGAACAAATTCCGCAGGAATTTATTCATGCGTTCCTCGCAGCGGAAGATTCCAGCTTTTTTGAGCATAGCGGCATCAGCTTTAAGAGTTTGGGACGCGCCCTCAGCGAGACCGTGACCGGTTCAGATGTCCAGACCGGTGGCTCGACTATTACCATGCAAGTGGCAAAAAATTATTACCTCAGTCCTGAACGGACGTTGAAACGTAAACTGACTGAAATTTTTCTGGCCCGTAAAATTGAGCAAAACCTAAGTAAAGAAGAAATTCTGACCCTGTATGTCAATAAAATTTTCCTGGGGAAAAATGCTTATGGGATCGCAGCGGCAGCTAAAATTTACTACAACAAGAGTCTAGAAGAGCTTTCAATTGCACAAATGGCCATGATCTCTGGTCTGCCTAAAGCCCCCTCTCGATACAATCCGGTCGCCAATCCCAAGCGCGCCTTGGAACGTCGTAACTGGATTTTGGGGCGTATGCTGCAATTGGGCTATTTAAATCAAAGCCAGTATCAGCAAGCCATTGCTGAACCGGTAAATTTAGATATGCCTGATCGGAGTACCCGTAATAAATTCCCGTATGTCGGCGAAATGGTACGTTCTGAACTGGTACAAAACTTTGGTGAACAGGCGGTAGATTCTGGTTATAAAGTCTATACTACCATTCATAGTGTACGTCAGGCCTATGCGGAGCAAGCGGTACAGGAAGGCCTAGAGGCTTATGACCGTCGACATGGCTGGCGTGGTGCTGAAGCACATGATCAACCTCTCGACAAGTTCCGTGCCTATGCCAATACCTATCCTGCGCAAGTAACTCAGGTAGGTAATTCCAGTTTTGAAGCACTCATGCAGGACGGAAGCAGCGTGACTGTTCCCTGGTCAGGTATGTCTTGGGCACGTCGCTTTCGTAACGTCAACAGTGTAGGTGGTGCACCGAGCAAAGCGTCCGAGATTGTCAAAGTCAAAGATATTGTTCGTTTAAGACCCAATGAAAATAAAACCTCTTGGTCATTGGTGCAGATCCCCAATGTGCAAGGACAATTGATTGCCATCAACCCAAATAATGGTGCGATTGAAGCCATTGTCGGGGGATATAACTTTTATCAGTCGAAATTTAACCGTGCAACCCAAGGTTGGCGTCAACCCGGTTCTACAATTAAGCCTTTTGTTTATGCACTGGCTTTGGAACGTGGCATGACGCCGCATACCATGGTCAATGATGCACCGATTACCATTGGCAAATGGACGCCACGTAACTCGGATGGCCGTTATCTGGGTATGATCCCGCTACGTCGTGCACTTTATCTGTCACGTAATACAGTCTCAGTGCGCTTATTACAGGCCGTTGGGATTGAACGTACACGCCAGTTATTTATGGATTTTGGTTTACAAGACAGTCAGATTCCACGTAACTATACCATTGCCTTAGGCACCCCGCAGGTCCTACCGATTCAGATGGCGACTGGTTATGCCACCTTTGCCAATGGCGGTTACCGAATCCAACCGCACTTTATTACCCGCATTGAAGATGCCTACGGCAATACCATCTTTGAAGCCAAGCCTGAATATGCCTGCATTTCATGTATTAATGAAAAAGAAGAAACAGTTCAAGCCACTGACCCTATTACCGCAGATGACGAAGCAATTGCAATCAACAATACAACTTTAGAGCAAAAACAGGCTGCACCTAAAGTCTCTGCCGAAGACAGTAATTATCGTCAGGCACAGCGTATTTTAAAATCTAGCTCTGCCTATGACATGGCCAACATTTTGCGTGATGTAATTCAGCATGGTACCGGTCGTGCGGCATTAAGAATTGGTCGTAGTGATATCGGCGGGAAGACCGGTACCACCAATGATGCCAAAGATGCCTGGTTTGCTGGCTTTAATGGTAAGTTAGTCACCGTGACTTGGGTAGGCTTTGACCAGCCGACCACCTTAGGTCGCCGTGAATATGGTGGTGTGGCAGCTCTACCGATCTGGACCGATTTTATGGGCAAGGCATTAAAAGGCCAGCCAGAAGCATGGGTACGTTTAGACCGCAATGCCAAGGCGCCGGTAAATCGCAACAAGGGGGTTCAGGCTGATGAAGCACAGAATGATCCATCTTCTCCGCCTCTGGCGACAGCACTTTACCGTCCTGCACCTGTGGTCGTCCCGAAACGTACAGAAACTGACTTTGAGGATTTACCAGATCAACCGATTCGTTTACCAGATGATGAAGGTTCTGCACCTCAAGAACAGCCTCTTCAGCCGAACCGGGTAGACTCACTGGAAAATCTGATCGAAGAAATCCAGTAGTCTGACTGATATAAAAAGCCCTCAGTTGAGGGCTTTTTATATGCAATTTTTTATTTTTTCTGGAACAGGTAAATCTGATATTGCGCCATCAATTTAAATTGATCCTGCTGTTCGAGTGCTAAACGGTGTTCCGGCTTGGCCTTATAAGCATATGGCGTCATCGCAATCAGGTTTTTTAAATCTGCCTGTTGCAAAATCATCGGTGCATCAATCACCTGCTCACTGATCAGATTAAACTCATCTTGCAGTTGCTCCACAAACTTTTGTGGCTCATGTGGTTTGACTTCTTCAAATAAAGCCTCACGCATGGCATATAAATGTTGTGGTGCCGGCGTCACCACCATCAAATAAGATTTTAGTTTTAGGACTCGCAGGATTTCCTGTTTGGGAATCGGACTGAATAAACTGGTACAGAGATCAATCGACTCATCTAATACTGGTAAAGTCGCTCCAGTTCCTACGACCCAAGTCACCTCTTTATTCAGCTTGGCTGCGACCTGAACCGCATTCTTGGCAATATCGACCCCAACGCATTGCAGCACTTCGGCCTGCATGGCATTCGTATAATAGCCTTCTCCACAACCAATATCTAAAAGATTCTCAATCCGCAACTCGCGAATCTTTTCCACGACAGCCTGTTGCAAAGGCGCATAATAACCTGCGCTGAGAAATGCACGACGTGCCTGCACAGACTCAGGCGTATCTCCCGGGTTTTTGCTGTGCTTATGCTGAACCACATGCAGGTTCACATAGCCCTGTTTGGCGACATCGTAACTATGATGATTCTCACATCGCCATGTTCTTTCATTTAAGCTCAACTGCTGGCGACAGACTGGGCACATGAGTAAATTCATCATTTTCTCCAAAATAAAAAAGCCGGCATGCGCCGACTTTTTCCAATGCATTTCTTAGCGCAATTTTAAGGTCATTAGACCCAAAACTACCAGCATAATCGTAATAATCCAGAAACGGATCACCACCTGGGTTTCACGCCAGCCTTTCTTTTCATAATGATGATGTAGCGGTGCCATCAGGAATACACGTTTATTGCGCATTCTTAATGAACCAATCTGCAAGAACACTGAAACCGCTTCCACCACAAAGACACCGGCCATAATCGCAAATACGATTTCCTGACGAACCATGACGGCAATCGTACCGAGCATTGCACCGAGAGATAAAGCACCGACATCCCCCATAAATACTTGGGCTGGATGGGCGTTATACCAAAGGAAAGCCAGACCCGCTCCGATCATGGCAGCACAGACCACCACCAGTTCAGACGAATATTTTACATAAGGAATATGCAGATAATTGGCAAAGCGCACGTCACCGGCCAAATAGGCAAATACGCCCAAACCTGTAGCAACCAGCACGATTGGCATGATTGCCAGACCATCCAGACCATCAGTCAAGTTCACGGCATTGGAGGCACCGTTAATCACGAAATAGGTAAAGATAATAAAACCAATGCCCAATGGGATCATCGATAATGGAATGCTTAGGTCTTTAAAGAATGGAATCAGCAGATCCAGCATATTCGCGGTATGCACCGGATTGGTCTGTTGCTGTGCAATGACATACAAAGCAATACCAGCACCCAAAGAACCCACTGAAGTCCAGAAGAATTTTTTCTTCGCAGGCAAACCCGCATTGTCTTTATAACGGATTTTAATCCAGTCATCGGCCCAGCCAACGGCACCGAAAATCACCATCACACCCAGCACAATCCAGACATAAGGATTGGAAAGATCTGCCCAGAGTAGAGTTGAGATACCAATCGAAAGCAGGATCAGCACCCCACCCATAGTCGGCGTTCCCATTTTTTTGGCATGGTTTTCAGGAGCATACGAGCTGACGGCCTGACCGTATTTGAGTGCCTGAAGCTTGCGAATCATCACAGGACCCAGCACCAGACCGATGGTCAGTGCCGTCAAGACGCTGAGTAAAGCACGTAAAGTTAAATAACGAACCACCTGAAACGTGCTGTCAAAGCCCGCCAAATGTTCAAAGAGCCATAACAGCATTTAGAGTTTCTCCATCAATGCAGCCATCAATGTTTCCATATGAGTAAAACGCGATCCTTTGAATAGGAATGACATCGGCTGGGGATGATGTGTTTCAATCAAATCAATTAAAAACGGTAAGGCCTGCTCCTGATTCAGGAAAGCCTGCATTTTTTTACCATATTGTGTACTACGGGCACCTTCTTGTGCTGCCGGAGCGAATTCACCCACAGCCACCACAAAATTAATGCCTTTAACAGTGACCAGATCCCGCCCGAGCTTGTAATGCTCGATTGCGGCAGATGAACCGAGTTCACCAATATCGCCGGTGACCATCACCCGGATGCCCTGCTGCTGCGCTAGAACTTCAGCTGCTGCACGCATCGAACCCGGATTGGCATTGTAGGTATCATCGATAAATAAATAGTCTTTGTGCGGAATAAAGTTCAGACGACCTTTCGCACCGACTGCCTGTTCCAGGCCAGCCACGATATCATCAAGATTAATACCAATCGCCAAGGCAAATACAGCGGCAGCTGTGGCATTTTCGACATTATGCTCGCCGGCAAACGGCAACTGAACTGTTTTGGAGCCTTGTGCTGTATTCAGGGTAAAGGTTGAAGATTGAGCATCAAGGAGTACATCGCTGGCATAGACTTCACCACCAGCACCAAAACTCAAGCTTTTTTCAGTTCTTACTGCGGCACGAATGACTTCAGCAAAATCATCTGCAGCAGGAATAATCGAAGTCTCAGAGATATGCGCATAAATTTCGGATTTTGCACGGCAAATTCCGTCACGACCACCAAATTCACCTAAATGCGCAGTCCCAATATTAATGATTCCGGCTACATGCGGCTGCACCATTTTTGAAGTGTAATCAATTTCACCCTGATGACTTGCACCGAGTTCCATTACTGCATATTGATGTTCAGGACGCAGCTCCAGCAACATCACTGGCACACCAAGGTCATTATTCAAATTACCACGTGTCACCAAGGTCGGTGCCAGACGCGACAGGATGCTCCCCAGCATTTCTTTAGTCGTGGTCTTGCCACTACTACCGGTCAAGGCAATCACTTTGAGTTGAGGATTCTGCTGACGGCGATAAGCACCCAACAATCCCAATGCCAGACGGGTATCTTCTACCACCAGCTGGCAAATATCAGCATCCACCGCACGGCTGACAATGGCAATTTTACAACCTTGAGCCGCGACTTGCGCAATAAAGTCATGCGCGTCAAAACGCTCGCCTTTCAGCGCAAGAAAAGCATCACCTGATTCTGCATCACGTGAATCAGTCAAAATTCGCTTGATCTGGCCTGCAGGCTTTTTATCATTCAGCCAGTAGCCTTGAGTAGCCTGCTGTAATTGTTCTATGCTCCACGGCTCCAGCGCCGCAGTGCTTGTTGTTGAGGTATACATATCTGAATCCTAATGCGCTGAATAGGCTGAATCTGTACTGCAATGCTGGGCATCAATCGCAGCTTGCACTTCGATCACGTCATCAAACCAGTGACGTACGCCATCAATTTCCTGATAATTTTCGTGCCCCTTCCCTGCAATCACGACAATATCACCCGCCTGTGCATGTTTAACCGCAAACTTGATCGCTTCACGACGGTCATGAATTTCATGATAAATTTTGCCGGAAAAGTCGATATCATTTTTCATATCAGCAAAAATTTGTGCAGGATCTTCGGTCCGCGGGTTATCAGAAGTGAGTACCGCGATATCTGAACCCTCCAATGCTGCCTGAGTCATGAGTGGACGTTTACCACGGTCACGATCACCGCCACAGCCGAAAACAGCCCAGAGATTTTGTGAAACATGACGTTTCAAGGTCACCAGAACCTGAGTCAAGGCATCCGGGGTATGGGCATAATCCACCACAAACAGGCGCTCGCCATCACGCAGCACCTGCATCCGACCGGGCGCACCTTTGAGCTGTGGTACAGACGCAATCAAACTGTTCAGGTCAAACCCAGCCTGCTCCACCATAATCAGACTGGCGACCAGATTTTCAATATTGAAATGGCCCAGCAATGGACTGTTAACCATATATTCAGCAGAAGCAGTTTTTAGTTTAAAGGTCGCACCTGAAATGCTGTACTGAATATCCTGAACCTGATAATCCGCTTTTTGCTTGGTGGAATAAGTCAAAATTTTAGGCTGTGCTGAATTAGTTTGTGCAGCATCCAGCATGATCTGTGCATGTTCATCATCGATATTGATGACAGCCACTTTTAACGATTCAAACCGGAATAAACCTGACTTTGCTTCTGCATAAGCTTGCAGTGTTCCGTGATAATCCAGATGATCACGGCTCAAATTACTATAGCCTGCAATCTCGATAGCGCAGCCATTCAAGCGACCTTGTTCCAGACCATGTGAGCTGGCTTCAATCGAGGCAAATTCTGCACCGGCCTGCGCATAGCCATGCAAGGCATTTTGCAGTTGCAGAGCATCCAGGGTGGTATGCGAAGACGCTTCCAGATTTGGCAGAATGCCGTTACCAGTGGTGCCCATCACCGCACAGGCTTTGCCTCGCAGCATTATTAACTCAGCCACCAAGCGAGAAATCGTGGTTTTACCATTGGTGCCGGTAACTGCCAAAATTCGAGCAGCTTGAACAGGTTGAGTAGCTTGCAAATACTGCTTTTGCCATTGTCCCATCAGATGACGTACATCTGCTATCACCAAATTTGGAGATACATCCAGTTCAGTTTCTGAAATCACAGCTAATGCACCCTGCTCTAAGGCTTTCTGGGCAAATTGAGTAGTTTTTTCCGGTTGTGACAGACTGGTCAGGGCAATAAAAATTTGTCCCGGTTTAACTTTACGACTATCCAGCTCGAAGCCCTGAAAGGATTGCTTCATCCAGTCAGCGACATCGTGAGGGGTGTAGAGATCTTGAAATGTAATAGACATTGATCACCTATTTACTGGACTTTGGGAGGTTCTAAAGGTTTGTCCAGAGGGACATTCAGCAGACGCAAGGATTCCTGCATCACGCGGGCAAAGACTGGTGCAGATACCGTACCGCCATAGTAGGTGCCTTGTGGATTTTCTACCACCACCACCATGGCAATCCGTGGGTCACTGACTGGTGCCACGCCGGCAAATAATGCCCGATATTCACTGGTCGAATAACCTTTACGGTCGGCACGCAACTTATGTGCAGTACCGGTTTTACCTGCCACGCGGTAACCTGGGATGGTGGCGCGAGTTGCCGTACCACCTGGTAAGGTGGCGGTTTCCATCATCAGCAGGACCTGATCGGCAATATTGGCATCGATCATCTGCTCACCTTGGGGCTGCTCTTCCAGTTTGTACAGGCTCAGCGGCATTTTTACGCCTTTATTGGCCAGCATGGCATAGGCATCAGCCAGCTGAAGTACCGTCGCGTTCAGACCATAACCATAGGACATAGTCGCCACTTCTGATACATTCCATTTGCTTGGTGGAAGAATCAAACCGGCACTTTCACCCGGGAATTTCACTGCTGAACGCTGACCAAAACCCAGACGTTTATAGAAGGTTGGTAAGGTTTCATACGGCAACGATAAGGCCAGTTTCGCCACACCAACATTAGAGGATTTCTGTAGAATACCCCCGAGCGTCAACTGACCATAGTTATGCGTATCACGGATGGTATGATTACCGACCCGCATACTACCCGGTGTGGTATTCACGACTGAATTCGCCGTATATTTACCACTTTCCAGCGCCATTGCCACGGTCAGCGGCTTCATGGTCGAACCCGGTTCGAAAGAATCGACTGCACCACGGTTACGCATGGCATCCTTGTTGAGCAGGCTGTTTTTATCATTCGGGTTATACGATGGCCATGATGACAGCGCCAGAATTTCACCGGTTTTGACATCTACCGCAATCGCAGTCGCTGAACGGGCATTATTGGCGACACCGGCAGCCGTCAGCTCACGGTACATAATATATTGCAGACGCGAGTCGATACTTAAGGTAATATTTTCGCCCGGTTCAACTTCTTTAATCACTTCCGGTTCTTTGACCCGGTTGCCTTTTTTATCGCGAATGATCTGCTGCTCGCCATCCTTTCCGGAAAGACGGCTATTCAGCTGCATTTCCAGACCTTCAATGCCGCTGCCTTCGCTATTGGTCAGGCCAATAATCTGAGAGTTCGGCTGTGGCTGCGGATAATAACGTTTATAGTTTTTCTCGGTATATACGCCCTGAAAATTACGTTTCATGATCAGTTCGGCCTGTTGTGGCGGAACTTCTTTTTTCAGGATCAGATAACGTGAACGCGGACGTTCTTCCATTTTTTTGCGCAGTTCTGCCCGATCCATACCGACTGCATCAGCCAGCTCATCCAGATTCAGGTTTTTATCGGGTAACTGACGTTTGAGCTTGCGGCTATTCGGTTCTTTTTCCAGCGCCAGCATGGTCTCGTCATAGAGTTTTTTATTGTCAAAATAATCACGTGGATCAATCACAATTTTCATGATCGGAGTACTGATCGCCAATGGAATGCCATTACGATCATAAATCACGCCACGCATCGCCTTGATGGTATTGGTTCTTAAAATATTGGCATTGGCTTTATTTTGCAAAAAATCTTTATTAATAATCTGTACATAGAAAGCACGGCAAATCAGTGTCACAAAACACAGCAGCACCACCGCCCACATGATGTAAAAACGATTGATATAAACATTTGAGGCATTTTTGTCGGTGACCGATTGTTTTTTACGTACCGGTTGCTTCTTTCTCTTGTCTACCATGTCGGAACGCTAGCCTTATTTTTTCTCATCTGAAGTTTGTGGTAAGGAAATCACGACACTTTGTGAAACCGGAGGTGAATACATACGCAGCTGTGTCACTGCACGCGTACCGATCTGTGCCGTCGCGCCGAAAGTTTGCTGCTCAATCAGCAAACGCCCCCACTCTGCATTCAGGTCATCCCTTTCACGCAGATAGGTACTCAGCTTTCTGTTATCCTGACGGTATTCAAATACCTGAAATACCACAAATACTGCACTGATGAAGACCATCAGTATCAGCATGAGATAGATTGTAACTTTTTTCAGCCACAATTTTTCTGTTTTTTTATCAACCACTTCCGTTTTCATGATCTGCCTATTAAGCTAAACGTTCTGCTACCCGCAGCCATGCGCTACGTGAACGAGGATTGGCTTTGACCTCCTCATCACTGGCTTTAACACGAGAAACTTTCTTTAAACGTCGCGTATCTTTCTGTTGTTGTGGCATTCCCCAGCCTGAATCTTCTTCAAGCGTTGACTCTTTTTGAATAAATTGTTTAATCAAACGGTCTTCCAGTGAATGGAAGCTAATTACCGCCAAACGTGCTTCAGGTTTCAAGATTTCAACGGCCTGAGGCAAGAAGATTTCAATATCTTCTAATTCCTTATTAATAGCAATACGAATCGCCTGGAAAGTACGGGTCGCAGCATGCTTATTTTTTTCCCATTTCGGGTGCGCTACTTTTACGATCTCAGCCAGCTTTGCCGTGGTATCAATATATCCAGCAGCTTTAATCGCTTTGGCGATACGGCGACTATAACGCTCTTCACCATATTTAAAAATGATATTCGCCAGGGCTTCTTCTTCAATCTGGGTCAGCCATTCTGCTGCGGTTGGACCTTGCGAGTTATCCATGCGCATATCCAGCGGGCCATCTTTCATAAAACTGAAACCACGTTCAGCCTGATCCAGCTGGGGTGAAGAAACACCAAGATCCGCCATCACCCCATCAACGTGTTCAATGCCCAGCTCAGCAAGCGCCTCTTTCAGATCAGCAAAGCTGGCATGAATAATTTTAAAACGTGAATCTTCTTGTTCGAGTTCAGCCGCTACAGCCAGTGCTTGTGGATCTTTATCAAAGGCATAGACGCGTGCATTTTCATCTAATTTGGACAGCAATAAACGTGTATGTCCACCACGGCCAAAGGTCCCATCCACATAAGTTCCCGTATTGCGACCCGCCAACAAGGCATCAATCGTTTCGTGAAGTAATACAGAAATATGTGACATAAAAACTCAATCAATAGGGCGAAAAATTTAACTGCACATTATCACCCTGTTTAGGTAAAGCTCCAAACGACTTTTTGTAGATAAATATTACTTTCTATAGAGAAAACCGTTTTAGCATTTTTTACCACAAAAAAAAGCCTCCAGTTTCGGAGGCTTTTTTCAATCCAGATGACTTCGCAGATCAATTAACGTTTGCTGTTATAAATCTGGTCGAAAATTGCACCATTCACAAAATGGGTTTTCTGTGCATTGGCCCAACCACCAAAGACTTCATCAATGGTAAAGGTTTTGATTTTCGGGAACTGTGCTGAATATTTGGCTAATACTTTTTCATTACGTGGACGATAGAAATGTTTAGCTGCCATTTCCTGACCCAATGGTGAATACAGGTAATTGATATAACCTGTTGCTAACCATTTATTGCCATTTTTCTCTACCGTACGATCCACAATCGCCACTGACGGTTCAGTCAAAATCGTAATCGATGGATAAACGATATCAAACTTGTTTTTACCCAAGGTTTTTTGCGTGACCAAGGCTTCATTTTCCCAAGTCAGCAATACATCGCCAATTCCACGCTCGGCAAAGGTGGTCATTGAAGCACGTGCAGCAGAATCCATCACTTTCACGTTCTTATAAAGTTTGCCAACAAAATCCTGTGCTTTAGCTTTATTGCCGCCTGGCTGTTTCTCGGCATAACCCCATGCAGACAGATACACCCAACGCGGCAAACCACCCGTTTTCGGGTTTGGCGTAATAATTTGCACGCCTGGTTTGGTTAAGTCATTCCAGTCCTTGATACCTTTTGGGTTACCCTTGCGTACCATGAATACGATCGTCGAGGTATAAGGTGCCGAGTTGTGTGGGAATTCCTTTTGCCAGCCTGGTTGAATCTGGCCAGATTTCACAATTTCTTCAATGTCATTGGCGAGTGCCAAGGTCACCACATCACCTTTCAGGCCATCGACCACAGAACGTGCCTGTTTGCCCGAACCGCCATGTGACTGCTTAAAATTCACATCCAGACCGGTGCGGTTTTTCCAGTAAGCCCCAAATGATTTGTTAAATTCATCATAGAACTCACGCGTGGCATCATAGGATACATTCAGAAACTGACGGTCTGCTGCTTGTGAAGCAGTCGCGGTCATGCCTAAACCAGTCGCCAATAAGGCAGCACTAAATAACGATTTTAATTGAGTTTTCATGGCAGCACGGAGTTTATCTTCATTAGATATAACTATATGAAATAAAATCATTTATCGCAATTCACCCTACAACATCACAACACGATAAAATGAAAGGTTTTTCTGACTTAATATTTTGTTTTTAAAAGGAAAATACAATTTATTATTCTACTTATATCTAATATATAGAATTTTATGCATTAGATATAAAGAAAATGGATAACACTTTAGCCATTTTCTTTATTGTATTTAGACTACAGCTTACTTATCTTTTTTCATTGTAAATCTGGTCATAAATCGCCCCATTGATAAAATGCGTTTTTTGCGCTTTGGCCCAACCACCAAAAACTTTATCAATGGTAAAGGTCTGTATTTTCGGGAACTGGGCTGAATATTTAGCAGCGACTTTGGCATCCCGCGGGCGGAAGAAATATTTCGCAGCAAGCTCCTGCCCTTTTGGTGAATATAAATAGTTCAAATAGCCTTTTGCCAGATGGGTAGTCCCATTTTTATTCACGTTCTTATCGACAATCGCTACCGATGGCTCGGCCAGAATTGAAATCGATGGATAGACGATATCGTATTTGTCTTTACCCAGACCTTGGGTCGCCAGCAAAGCTTCATTTTCCCAGGATAAAAGCACATCACCAATGCCGCGCTCGGCAAACGTGGTCAGTGAACCACGGGCACCGGAATCTAACACTTTGACATTTTGATAAAGTTTTTTCACCAGCTCTTTGGCTTTCGCATCATTACCGCCGGGCTGTTTCAGTGCATAACCCCAAGCAGACAGGTAGATCCAACGCGGCGCACCACCGGTTTTCGGGTTTGGGGTAATAATGTCCACACCCGCTTTGGTCAGATCATTCCAGTCTTTGATTTGCTTCGGATTCCCTTTACGCACCAAGAATACAATCGTAGAGGTATAAGGTGCCGAATTACTCGAAAACTCTTTTTGCCAACCTTTCTCTATTAAACCTGCATTGACGATTTCTTCGATATCATTGGCTAAGGCCAGGGTCACGATATCAGCCTGCAAACCATCGACCACTGAACGCGCCTGCTTGCCTGAACCACCATGCGACTGTTTAAAATTAACCGTTTGTCCGGTTTTCTGCTTCCAGAACTTGTCAAATTCTTCATTATATTCCTGATAAAATTCACGGGTTGGGTCATAAGAGACATTCAGGAAATCTTTAGCGACGGAATTCTGTACTGCTGTTCCCACTATAATTGTCAAGATTGCGGATGCTATTATTTTTTTCATCTGATGTAACTCAGTGTTTATATGACATACACTATACAAATCAAAAATAAACATGACAATCATATATTTATAACAATATCTATAATCTATTTCTGATTTTGAGATATCTACTAACAATTAAATTCGGATACATATTCTGCTAGAAAAGTAATCTTCTGCTACAATATAAGACAGTTCTTCACGTTCTCTTCACAGTTGTCTGTTAAAAATAGGCCACCAAAACAGGAAATTACGATTTTTGGTAATTTTCCACAGAGTTATATTATTTCTTTTGTAAAAAATGTGACTTGGTTCTACTTCTTTATGATCAACTGTGATTAAATTGTAGACAGAGTATTAAAAAAACATTTTTAACAAAATAAAACCAACCAGAAGTAAGGAGGAAGTTTGGATATGAAATTTACATTATTCACAGCCAGCATCCTAAGCCTGATTATGTTGTTCTCGATTCAACTCGGTCATGCCGTCGTTGTGAAGACAGATTTGCCGAAGCCTACAGTAAGCACTGTTGAAAGCAAGACTTCGCCGATTGAAAAAGCGATTCAGCAACAAAAAACTGAAAAAACACTTCAAACAGAAGATAATCTAAAAGTCTTAACTGCATTTAAAGTCGCACCTTCGCAAAGTTTCTTTGCAGAACAGAATTACCGCTTCACCCGCTTTGTCCAAAGTATTTTTTCGAACGCTCATTCTTAATCAGCCTCAACAGCGCTGAATATTCCCAGATTTAAAAGCCACATCACTCAATGTTGAATAAAGCATTAAGTGATGTGGCTTTTTCGCTATAATAGCTGCAATTTTATATCTAAGATTAGATCCGGTTATGACTGTTCGTACTCGTATTGCACCTTCTCCTACTGGTTTTCCGCATGTAGGTACTGCCTATATCGCCTTGTTTAACTTATGTTTTGCTAAACAGCATGGCGGTGAATTCATTCTTCGTATTGAAGATACTGACCAACTGCGTTCAACGCCTGAATCTGAAAAAATGATCCTGGATTCATTGCGCTGGCTGGGTCTGAACTGGTCTGAAGGTCCTGATGTCGGTGGCCCGCATGCGCCATACCGTCAGTCAGAACGTATGGATATCTATAAAAATTATGCCTTGGAACTGGTAGAGAAAGGTCATGCTTTCTACTGTTTCGCAACTGCTGAAGAACTGGATCAAATGCGTGCAGAACAGCAGGCACGTGGTGAGTCGCCACGTTATGACGGTCGCGGTCTGAATCTCACTCAAGAAGAAGTTGAGCGCCGTTTGGCCGCTGGCGAACCACACGTCATCCGTATGAAAGTACCAACTGAAGGCGTATGTAAATTCAATGACATGCTACGTGGTGAAGTCGAAATTCCATGGGCGCAAGTAGACATGCAAATCCTGCTGAAAACCGATGGCCTACCAACCTACCACTTGGCTAACGTAGTAGATGATCATTTGATGCAAATCACCCACGTAATTCGTGGTGAAGAATGGATTCCATCTGCGCCGAAACATCAGTTGCTGTATCAATATTTTGGTTGGGAAATGCCGATACTATGCCACATGCCACTGCTGCGTAACCCGGATAAATCTAAGCTGTCTAAACGTAAAAACCCGACCTCAATTAACTACTATAGAGACATCGGTGTATTGCCTGAAGCCTTGTTGAACTACTTGGGTCGTATGGGCTGGTCAATGCCAGATGAAAGTGAAAAATTCACTTTGGCTGAAATGATTGAACATTTTGATATCAAACGTGTATCACTCGGTGGTCCGATCTTTGATGTCGAGAAACTAAACTGGCTGAATGGTCAATGGATCAAGGCACTCAGCCCGGCTGAACTTCTAGACACTTTATTGGCCTGGAAAGCAGATCGTGTCAAATTAGAAGAAATTGCCGCTGCGATTCAGCCACGTATTAACCTGCTGTCTGAAGCAGTGAACTGGTCGGCACATTATTTCAACCACTTCCCGACTCTGTCTAAAGAACAGTTTGAAAGCAAGAAACTGTCGGATGAACAGGTACGTCAAAGTCTTCAATTCGCAATTTGGCGTCTGGAAAGTCTGTTCACCTGGAATAACGACACGGTGAGCCAGACCTTGATGGACCTGGCGACACAGATGGAAATCAAGCTACGTGATTTCATGCCTGCCTTCTTTATTGCGATTGCCGGTTCGACTGCGTCTACACCAGTGATGCAAACGATGGTGACCATTGGTTCTGATTTAACCTTTGCACGTTTACGTCGTGCGCTGGAAATTGTCGGTGGTCCAAGTAAAAAAGAGCTGAAAGTCTGGGAAAAACTTAATGAAAGCTTAAAATTGCCGAAAAATGAAGCAGTTGATCAAGCTTAATTAATTTTTGTGTTGACGTGTGAGTGCGATATCCCTAATATAGCGCTCACACAGACTGGGGTCATAGCTCAGTTGGTAGAGCGCTACAATGGCATTGTAGAGGTCAGGAGTTCGATCCTCCTTGACTCCACCAAATCAAGTCTTGCTTTAGCTGTGTTATTTGCCTCAATTGTCCCTATCGTCTAGAGGCCTAGGACATCGCCCTTTCACGGCGGTAACCGGGGTTCGAATCCCCGTAGGGACGCCATATTCAAGATGACCATAATATACTATGGTGATCTTATAAAAAACCCAAGCATTGCGACTTGGGTTTTTTATTGCCTGTATATTTTATGTTGGGCAATATTTCGGTTTCTTCGCATCTTCCGATAAAATAATCAGTAATTTAGAATTTTGGAGTTGTAATGCAATATCGTTGCCCTAAGTGTCAAAGCCCGAAAATCATGCCAGTGGCCCAGCCAGGTCAAGCAGCTCCACGTCCGGTGGTTCCTAAAAGCTTAATGTTTCTGGTCCCTGCCCTGTTCCTTTTGCTATTGCTGGTCATTATTAGCATCGCGATGTGGATTTTTGGCGATGGTGCAGGTACTACTTTACAGACTGCGACTGTGATCGTCTTTATTCTTTCTTTGATCGCAGGCTTTATGTTCTATAAGGACTTACCTGATTTTAAAATTTCAATGCAGGCATTCATGCAAACTCAAAAGAAATGGAAATGCCGTGAATGTAATCATGAGTGGGAAATCTAATTTACCCTTCACCATATAATAAACATAAAAAAACCAGCCCTGAGGCTGGTTTTTTTATTTACAAAAGTAGGAGATGATTAAACACCGATTTTGCGATATTTTTGACGCTTCGCGACAAGATCATCACCATCACGCTTACGGCGATATTCTTCGAATTCAGCATAGTTACCGGTGAAGAATTCAGGGGTTTCACCTTCAAATGACAAGATGTGCGTTGCAATACGGTCCAGGAACCAACGGTCATGCGAGATCACCATCACAGTACCCGGGAATACCAGAATGGCATCCTCAAGTGCACGCAAGGTTTCGATATCCAAATCGTTTGATGGCTCATCGAGTAGGATAACGTTAGCGCCCATTTGCAGGATTTTCGCAAGTTGTAAACGGTTACGCTCACCACCTGACAATTGACCTACACGTTTTTGCTGATCTTGGCCCTTAAAGTTAAAGCGACCGATATACGCACGTGATGCGATTTCGTATTCGCCAATCTTCAAGATATCCAAACCACCAGACACTTCTTCCCAAACGGTTTTATTGTTGTCTAGCGTGTCACGGATCTGACCGACATAAGCCACTTTAACCGATTCACCCAGTGTTACCGTACCGGTATCTGGTTGCTGTTCACCAGTCATCATACGGAATAGCGTGGTTTTACCTGCACCGTTTTCACCCACGATACCCACAATTGCAGCAGGTGGTACTGTGAAAGTTAAATCTTTGTACAGTAAGCGATCACCAAACGATTTGCTGATGCCTTCAACTTCTACAACCTTGTTGCCCAGACGTGGACCAGGTGGAATGTAGATTTCAGAGGTTTCGTTACGCTGTTGGAATTCACGCGAGTTAAGCTCTTCAAAACGCTCCATACGCGCTTTGTTTTTCTTTTGCTGACCTTTAGCGTTTGAACGAACCCATTCAAGTTCTTTTTTCAACGCCTTAGCAAAAGATTCTTCTTGCTTGTTTTCTTGCTCTAAACGGGCATTTTTCTGCTCAAGCCAAGAAGAATAGTTACCTTGATAAGGGATACCCATACCACGGTCAAGCTCAAGGATCCATTCAGCTACGTTATCCAGGAAGTAACGGTCATGCGTAATCGCGACGATGGTACCCGGGAAGTCTTTCAAGAAACGTTCCAACCAAGATACAGATGAAGCATCTAAATGGTTCGTCGGTTCGTCTAGAAGCAACATGTCTGGTTTAGACAGAAGCAGACGGCACAGTGCCACACGGCGGCGTTCACCACCTGAAAGCTTAGATACATCTGCATCCCAAGCTGGCAGGTTTAATGCTGCAGCTGCTTGATCCATCTGGTTGGCAAGATTATGCGCATCCCAGGTCTGGATAATCGCTTCAAGCTTCTCTTGCTCTTTCGCAAGTGCATCGAAATCAGCATCTTCTGCTGCATACTCAGCAAAAACTTCATCCAGACGCGCTAAAGCATCAAGCGGTTCACGCAAACCATCTTCGACGTTACCACGAACGTCTTTAGTTTCATCTAAAGGTGGTTCTTGTTCAAGATAACCGATTTTTGTACCCGGTTGCGCACGTGCCTCACCAGAGAAATCTTTATCTACGCCCGCCATAATACGAAGCAAGGTAGATTTACCTGCACCGTTTAAACCAAGCACACCAATTTTAGCGCCTGGGAAAAATGATAAGGAGATGTCTTTCAGGATTTCGCGCTTAGGCGGAACCATCTTCGACACTCGGTTCATCGTGTAAATATATTGGGCCACGTAGGACTCCTCAACTGAAAAACCAAATGGGGTTAAAACAACCACCCCAGCTCAAAAATGAGCGAAAAAATAATCGGCTATTATACGCAGAAAGCAGCGAAAACATAAGCCATTGCCATGAACTTCAATGCATTGTTACAAGTTTATTGCTGATGTTTTTTTAAACAATTGTTTTCAGTAAAATAAATGACTCAAATCTAGGTCGATATATGAATATTTCATATATTTATTTCAATAAAATTGCACTTTTACTCATATGTGAAAATGCTACACTCAAGCCATAAACTTAAACAAGAAGATCAAACAGAATGACTTATAAAGCAGAAACCCTTGCGATTCATGCAGGTTATACCCCTGAAGCAACCACTAAAGCTGTGGCAGTGCCGATTTACCAAACCACGTCATATGCCTTTGACAATACTCAACATGGGGCCGATCTCTTTGATTTAAAGGTTCAGGGCAATATCTATACCCGAATTATGAACCCGACCACTGCGGTTCTGGAACAACGTGTTGCAGCTCTCGAAGGTGGAATTGGCGCGCTGGCTTTGGCCTCTGGCATGGCTGCGATTACTTATGCGATTCAGACCATTGCGGAAGCCGGTGACAACATTGCTTCGGTATCTACACTGTATGGCGGTACCTATAACCTGTTTGCGCACACCCTGCCAAAACAGGGCATTGAAGTCCGTTTCTTTGATTATGAACAACCGGAAAGTCTGCGTGACTTGATTGATGAAAAAACCAAACTGGTCTTTGTCGAATCGATTGGTAACCCGCTGGGTAATATTATTGATCTGGAAGCCATTGCTAAAATTGCACATGAATATGGCGTGCCGGTCATTGTAGACAATACTGTTGCCACCCCAGTACTTCAAAAATCTTTCGATTTCGGTGCGGATATTGTAGTGCATTCCCTGACCAAATATATCGGCGGTCATGGCAATTCAATTGGTGGCATCATTGTGGATAGCGGCAAATTCCCGTGGGGTAAATACCCTGAACGTTTCCCTGCGCTCAATACACCAGATCCAAGTTACCACGGCGTGAACTATGTCGAAGTTTTGGGAGAAGCCGCTTATATCGCTCGTGCCCGTGTGGTGCCGCTACGCAATACCGGCGCTGCGATCAGTCCACAGAATGTGTTTTTGATTCTGCAAGGTCTGGAAACTTTAAGCTTGCGTATGGAACGTCATACCGAAAATGCCCTAAAAGTGGCGGAATATCTGCAAAAACATCCTAAAGTGAAATGGGTCAATTATGCGGGTCTGAAAGACCATCCACAGCATGCTTTGGCACAAAAATATGTGAAAGGTAAACCGTCTGCCATTCTGACTTTCGGAGTGCAGCATGGCCTTGAAGGCGGTACACGTTTTATTGATGCCCTGCAATTGTTCACCCGTCTGGTCAATATCGGTGATGCCAAAAGTCTGGCCTGTCATCCAGCCACCACCACGCATCGTCAGCTCAATGCCGAAGAGTTAAAATCGGCAGGCGTCAGTGAGGATATGGTGCGTTTATCCATTGGGATTGAACATATTGATGACCTGATTGCCGATCTGGAACAGGCGCTAGCGACTGTTTAAAAACGGTGCTTGAGCTGACTCTAAACCTCATCATTTTGGTGAGGTTTTTTTATTTATTTTCTAAAACAGCCACTTGCTTTGCTTTTTATTTTCATGTTAAAAGTTAAATGAAAGAGTGAACACAAATAGAGCAATTACTCTAATTTTTATTTTAATTTCAATAGTTTAATTTATAGATTTTCCTGAAGAATTGGTTATCATATCTGGACTCACCTTCGCTCTCATCTTCTGTTAGAGCGCCATAGACCTTTAATAAAAATAATTTGAACGCTGACTTCAAATTAGGGATAACAAACGTGAAAACTAGACTACACAAACAACTGGAAAAACGTGTTGCAGGTAAAACCGTCCTGATTACCGGTGCATCCAGCGGTATTGGTTTAACGACTGCACATCAACTGGCCGATGCAGGTGCCCATGTTTTACTGGTAGCCCGTACTCAGGAAACCCTAGAACAAGTAAAATCAGAAATTGAAGCCAAAGGCGGCAAAGCCTCAATCTTTCCATGTGATTTAAACAATATGGAAGCGATTGATGAAGTTTCCAAACAGATTATTGCCTCAGTCGATCATATTGATATTCTGATCAATAATGCAGGACGTTCGATTCGCCGTGCCGTGCATGAGTCAGTAGATCGTTTTCATGATTTTGAACGGACCATGCAGCTGAACTATTTTGGCGCCGTGCGTCTGGTGATGAATATCCTGCCACAAATGATGATTCGTCGTGCGGGTCATATTATTAACATCAGCTCAATTGGCGTACTGGCCAATGCCACCCGTTTTTCGGCCTATGTCGCTTCAAAAGCTGCGCTGGATGCTTTTAGTCGCTGCCTGTCTGCAGAAGTACATTCGCATAAAATCGCAATCACGTCGATCTATATGCCTTTGGTGCGTACCCCGATGATTGCGCCGACCAAAATTTATAAATATGTCCCAACACTTTCTCCGGAACAAGCGGCTGACCTGATTGCCTATGCGATTGTGAAACGCCCGAAGAAAGTGGCAACCGGTTTGGGCCGTCTGGCTTCCATTACCTATTCAATTGCACCGGATATCAACAATGTCTTGATGTCGATTGGTTATAACCTGTTCCCAAGTTCAACTGCATCTGTGGGCCAACCGCAAAAACTGAACTTGGTGCAAAAAGCATATGCGCGTCTGTTCCCGGGCGAACACTGGTAATTTTTATACGGTTTTCATACGGATAATTTAATGGAAATACGAGCCGCCGACCGAGCGGCTTTTCTATGTCTCAGTTTTGCAAGATCTGGAATAAAGTGGACTGATTTAAAAAAACCACGACACAGTCTGTCCTTTCAAGCACAGATTTTTGCTGCAAATGCTGCGAGATCACGTACACTATCAGCGGATATTTCCTATCCGTATTTTTATATTTTGATTGAAATGATGGAAACCCTTATGAACAACGCGCAATGGCTCGATGAAGTAAAATTTAACGAACAAGGATTAGTCCCTGCCATTGCCCAGCATCATCAAACTGGACGTGTGTTGATGGTGGCCTGGATGAACCGTGAAGCCTTGGCTTTAACTGCCGAAAAAAATCAGGCAGTGTATTTCTCCCGTTCACGCAGCAAGTTATGGCATAAGGGCGAAGAATCAGGACATTTTCAGACCGTACATGAAATCCGTCTGGACTGTGATGCCGACGTGATTGTGCTGCAAATTGAACAGCATGGCGGCATTGCCTGCCATACCGGCCGTGAATCATGCTTCTATCGCAAGCTCACACCAAATGGCTGGGAAATTGTCGATGCACAGTTGAAAGATCCGTCTGCGATTTATGGCGAAAAATCCGCGAATCCGCATACACTGGTGATGGAAGCATCAACCGCCCAATCTGAACAGGTCGAAGTCCTGTCTTATCTGGGTCAAATGATGGCAGAACGCAAACAGGCCGATCCGGACTCCTCTTATGTGGCCAAGCTCTACCATAAAGGCCTGAACAAGATTCTGGAAAAAGTCGGTGAAGAAAGCTTTGAAACCGTGCTAGCAGCCAAAGACTTTGACCAAGATGCTTCCGCAGACCATAAAAATGATCTGATCTATGAAGTGGCAGATCTGTGGTTCCATACTATCGTGATGCTCGGCTATTTCGACCTGGATGTGCAATTGGTATTAAATGAACTGGCCCGTCGCCAAGGCTTGTCCGGCCTGGTTGAAAAAGCCAACCGTCAGCATTAAGCCTTGAATTCATCTGTGTCTGATTTAAAAAAACCGACCGCGACCTATGAGCAGGCCACTGCCATTGATAATGCACGTCTGGGCAAATCCTTTAAAGTCATTGCCTATGCTGGCACAGGTAAAACCACTACCTTGCAAATGATCAGTGATGCCATGCCGCAAAGACGTGGCATGTATCTGGCTTTTAACAAGGCCATTGCCAGTGAAGCGCAAGCCAAGTTTCACCGGGGTGTCGATTGCCGTACTTTTCACTCACTGGCGTTTCGCAGTGTTCCACGTAGAGTCACCGACAAACTGCGCTTGCCACGCTTGAGTCCAAGTTTTATTGCCAAAGAATACCGGCTTGAACCGATGACCATGCGCCGCATGATGGGTGGGCGTTATGAAAAATATGTCTTGATGCCTTCGCGTCTGGCAAGCTTGGTCGCCAATGCTGTTGGTTATTTCTGCTCGACCAGTTCGCAATACCCTGCCCCACGGCATATCCAGGCGCCGAGCTGGTTGCATCCGGATGATATCGAGACTTTACAGAAGAAACTTTATCCGGCAGTCGAACGACGCTGGCTAGAGTCGATTGATCCAAATCATCAGGCAGGCATTGGTCATGACATTTACCTGAAACTCTGGGCGTTGTCTGAACCGAATATCCCGGCCGACTATGTGCTGTTCGATGAAGCTCAGGATGCCGATCCCTTAATGCTGGGAATTTTGCTGAAACAGCGCAGCACCCAGGTGATCTATGTCGGAGATGCGCATCAGCAGATTTATGCCTGGCGTGGTGCAGTGAATGCCATGCAGCAACTACCTTTACCTGAATCACGTCTGACCACCTCATTTCGTTTCGGTCCTGAAATTGCCCTGAATGCCAATGCCATTTTAGGTGCCTTAAATGAAACTGTGCCTTTACTCGGCAATCCGTTGTTAGATTCTAAAGTCGTGAATAAACCGCATACCAAAATGCGGGATGCAATTTTATGCCGGACCAATGCCCGCGCCATGGAACTGTTATTAGCAGGTTTAGTTCGTGGGGATAAAGTCAGTCTGCAAGCCGATCACGTCAAACTGAATCGTTTTGTCGATGCGGCCGCCATGCTGAAACAGGGCAAACGTGTGGTTGATGTACCGGAACTGGCCTGGTTTAACTCCTGGCATGATGTCCATGAATACTGTGAAACCAATGAAGGCAGTGACATCAAGCCACTGGTCAAACTGGTGGACGAACATGGCACCGATCCGCTGAAAAAAGCTCTGGCTAAAATCACACCAATTGCCCAGGCTGATTATATTATTTCCACGGCGCACAAGGCCAAAGGCCTAGAGTGGGATCGGGTTCATATTGAAGATGACTATCAGTTTAAGCTCAATGAAAAAGACCATAAAATTAGTGATGAAGAATTAAGATTACTTTACGTGGCCTGTACACGTGCTAAAGTGAGTTTAAATATTCATCACATTTATGACCTGATTCAGCAACTGAAGATCAAAATGCCGCAGTCGCTTCGGCAGGCAGTCGGTTAAGGTGCATGGCATGGATGTAAACATCATAGGACAGGTGATCTATGCACATCCAAGCGCTTCAACTGAAACATACCCTGCATTTTTTCGACATTCAGCTTCAGTTTAATTATCCGCAATGCCCGGTTACCTTGATTCTGGGCAATCAGGGAACTGGCAAAACTACGCTTTTACGTTTTAGCTATCAGGCATTGACCTGGTTTGCAGCCCGTTATCGTGATAGCCGTGCTGCGGGTCTGGTGATGCAAGATCAGGACATCATGCAAAACCGGCTGCAATCCAAAATTGACATCCGGATTGGTTTTCCTGAAGAGATGGCCAGCTTGCCAGAATCCAGTCAGTCTGAGCCTGCGAACCTACAAAGCTGTTCATGGCAAATCTACAAGACCCTAAACAGTCAGGGTCTGGGTTTTAGCAAAGCAGAAACCTCACAGCTTGAAAGCATGCTCAGCCTGTATCACAAAGCCCGCTTGCACGATCCCCTGCTCGGTTTGCCGCTAATTGCCTATTATCCTGCTGAACGCTTTACCAATGAAGTCAATCTGCTCAGCAAAAATAACCCGGCCATTCTCCAGTCCGCACATGCTTATGAAATCGCTGCGATTCCTTTCACCACCTTTGCCCGTTTTTTTGAATGGTTTCGTGAAATCAGTGATATTGAAAATGCGCAAAGTGCCAAGATTATGGATCAGATTTTGTCGCGTGCCTTGCAGCAGTCTGAAAACATTCGCGCAGATGAACTGGCCCGGCAGATCGAGAAAGCCCAGGCACATCTGCATGCACCGAATCTCACCGCTTTAAAACAGGCTCTGTCACTGATCCTGCCAGAAGTCAGTCAAATTTATTTAAAATATCAGCCCAAGCTGCAATTGATGGTGACCTATCAGCAACAAACTTTCACGTTCCAGCAACTGCCCAACAGTATCCGCAACTGGATTGCGCTGGTGGGTGACATTGTACGGCGGCTTTGTCTGTTGAATACCAACAGTTTATTCCCGTGTCAGGAAGGTACAGGCGTTTTGTTGATTGATGCAATTGATCATCAACTGGATCAGGAGATGGCAGCAGTGATCCTGTCACGCCTGCATCAGGCTTTTCCTAACTTGCAGATTATTGCGACCGGCAACCGGCCTGAATTACTGGAACAGGCGCAAGGCTTTCAATGTCTGAAACTGGAAAATAAACAGCTGCACCCCATTCATCTTGAAAGTATGAAAACCCAGTTTGATCAGATCTACGCAGAGCTGGAATTGCAGCGAAATAAAGATATCTCGCCTGAAGATACTTTACTGGAAACGGTCACCGAACCCATCACACCGCTTGCTGTATTGCAAATGATTCAACAACAGTTAAATCCGGAACAGCAACAAGAATTGCTCGCTTTACTTGCTCAGGAGCATCATCCGACGCTACCTCAGTCGCTCTAAACAGATTCAAAAAAATAAGAGCGACTGTTTGAGTAAACAAGGAAGCCTTTTCAGCATTCTCTTTTTGCCCTGATTAAACTATTTTGAGTCAAATTTACAATCAATGCCTGCAATTTAATCTTAATTTTCGGTCACTTCTGGATGATCTGTTTAAGCATGCAGCGCCTGTTAAATCCGAGCCGGCGTATAATTTATAAGTTCCACATAAAAACGTTGATGTTGTTGTTATCCTGTAATATGATCGGTTTTATTTGCGAATTTCATTGTAAAATCGGAATTTGCTATCGTTTATAAGTTGCGCAATACAACTGTTTTATATTCTTTTTGAATATTCTTTTGGCTTTCAAGATTGAGAAGTTTGGGTCGCTCCTTGGGGTCCTGTAATCCTTGAAAGATAAAGATTCACCTTAGGTTGGTCAAAACCTAAATCATGACAATGGATACGAGTGTGCTGCCGATTATTATATTGTTACCGTTAGTATTAGGCACAACCCTTGTCTCGTGGCTGAAGCAATTTTCGCGCGGGGTAACGGCTTTAGGGGCAATTGGTGTCAGCCTCAGCAGTTTCTTATTATTATTGAGTCAGGCGCCTGCCATCTTTGATGGTGCAGTGATGACCCAGACCTGGTCCTGGCTGCCCCAGCTCGGCATTGATTTCAGTTTTCGCCTGGATTCTCTGGGATTGCTGTTTGCCTTGCTGATCAGCGGAATTGGTACCCTGATTTATATTTATGCCTATTATTACCTTAATCCAAAAAATTCACTGAGCAAACTGTATCTTCTGCTGATGCTGTTTATGGCGGCGATGCTCGGAATTTCATTGTCGAATAACCTGATTATCTTATTGGTTTTCTGGGAACTGACCAGTATTTCATCCTTCTTGCTGGTAGGTTACTGGAGCAATTACGAAGCGGCGCAACGTGGTTCGCGTATGGCTCTGACCATTACCGGAATGGGTGGTCTGGCGATGCTGGGCGGTTTTGTCCTGCTCGGTCAAATTACTGGCACCTATCAGCTTGACCAAATCCTGACGATGACTGAACAGATTCAGTCCCATTATTTATTTGTTCCAACCTTGTTGCTGATTTTAATCGGTGCTTTTACCAAGAGTGCGCAGTTCCCGTTTCACTTCTGGTTGCCCAATGCTATGGCTGCACCGACACCGGTTTCTGCCTATTTGCACTCGGCCACCATGGTCAAAGCCGGTTTATTCCTGGTCGCACGTTTGCTCCCGATCTTTGCCGGTGCTGCACTGTTTCATAATATTGTGACTTTTGTCGGTCTGTTTACCCTGTGCATGGCCGCCTTCTTTGCCATCTTTAAGGAAGATCTGAAGGGCTTACTTGCCTACTCCACCATCAGTCATTTAGGTCTGATCATGTGTCTGCTCGGGATTGGCTCACCACTGGCCGTTGCAGCAGCAGTTTTCCATATTATTAACCACGCCACCTTTAAAGCGGCACTGTTTATGATTGCCGGAATCATCGATCATGAATCTGGTACCCGTGACTTGCGTAAACTGTCTGGCCTATGGCAATTACTGCCATTTACCGCCACGCTGACCATGATCACAGCAGCATCCATGGCGGGTGTACCGTTGACCAATGGTTTCCTGTCCAAAGAAATGTTCTTTACCGAACTGGTCGCCAGTTTAAGTGGTCCACTTATGGTCGGCTCTGCTATTGTCGCGACACTGGCCGGGATTTTTGCGGTGGCTTATTCCATTCGACTGGTGCATGGAGTCTTTTTCGATGGTCCGCTAGGCAAGCAGGTCCCGAATAAAGATGCACATGAACCTGCCTTTGGTATGCGCGCACCGGCCACTTTGTTAGCAATTTTATGTATTTTAGTCGGTCTATTACCGGCTCTTCTGGTGGAAAAAATTGTCAACAGCACTACTCAAGCCACCACCCAGAATTTTGCCTTTGAAGGCACTCATCTGGCGCTTTGGCATGGTTTCAACCTGCCCCTTCTGATGAGTGTGATTTCTCTGCTCGGCGGAATAATCTTTTACTTTTCTCTCGCCAAAGGTGGCGCCTTACGTGAAATCGACCTGGATCCAAAACTGGGCCGCTTACAGGGCCGAGTGCTGTTCGACCTGTTTTTGAAAAATTTGCTGCTGAATTCACGCCGTTTCCGCCGTGCCACTGAAAATGGCAAATTGCAAAGCTATTTATTGTGGATTGTAATTTTTACCGTCGGGCTGGTGGGGTTCCCATTACTCAGCAATGCAGTGGGTACGGGTACACGCGAGCTGACCCATGCCCCTGCCCTGGCGATTATCTTGTGGTTACTGCTGTTCTCTGCCTGCTGGATGCTGCTGTGGTTCCATCATGAGCGGATTAAAGCGGTACTGATTAGCGGTGCAGTCGGCCTGGTCGTCACCATGGTCTTTATCGGCTTCTCGGCGCCCGATCTGGCATTGACCCAGATTACGGTCGATGTGGTCACCACGGTTCTACTACTGATGAGTTTATCTTTACTGCCACAATTAACTCCGTATGAATCGAGTCCGACCCGTCGCTGGCGTGATGCCATTATTGCCTTGGGCGGCGGTCTCGGGATTGCGGCAATTGCCTGGCTGATCATGACCCGTGATCACAATTCCATTTCATGGTTCTTCCTGCAACAGTCCATTCCTCTGGGTGGCGGAACCAATGTGGTGAATGTAATTCTGGTCGATTTCCGTGGTTTCGATACCTTTGGCGAAATTACCGTACTCGGCATTGCAGCCATTGGTGTACTCAGCCTGATGGATGGCATGCGTGCGCATGGCACCACCATGACCCAGGGCCTGACCTATCGTTTTAACCCATCCCCGCTGATGTTGCGTATTACCGCATCCTGGATTTTGCCGGTCGCGCTGGTAGTCAGCCTGTATATCTTTATGCGTGGCCATAACCTGCCGGGCGGTGGTTTTATTGCCGGACTAGTGACTTCACTGGCACTTATTATTCAATATATCGCAGTGGGACAGGACAAAACCGAACAGTTGCTTGGCGCCAAATCCGGTCGCCTGTATGAAATCTGGATCGGGATCGGCTTAACGATTGCAGGATTGACTGGAATCGCAGCCTGGTTCTGGTCACGTCCATTCCTGACCAGTGCACATATTTATGTCTCTCCGCCCATTATTGGAGAAATGCATTTGGCTTCGGCTGCGCTGTTTGATGTTGGCGTCTATGTCACTGTTGTGGGTGCAACGATGCTGATGATTTCAGTCTTGGGCGATTCACGTCACTCAAGCATGACTGGCCCTGTACCAAGAGGATAATAGAATGATCAGTTTAGAATTTTTATTAGCCTCTGCGATTGGCCTGCTGACGGCCACAGGCATTTATCTGATCCTACGTGCCCGTACCTTCCCGGTAGTGTTGGGTCTCGCCATGATTGGTTATGCAGTCAACCTGTTTTTATTTGCCATGGGCCGAATTCAGATGAATTCGCCTGCAGTATTGACTGAAGCCTCGAAAGTGACCGATCCCCTTCCTCAGGCACTGGTGCTGACAGCCATCGTGATTGGCTTTGCCACCACTGCCTTTATTGTCCAACTGGCATTGCGTAGCCGCTACGAATCAGGAACAGACCACGTTGACTCCAAAGAAGAAATACCAAATCTTGACCCGCGCGAGGATGAGCCTTAATGACTGATCTTCTCAATTTCTGGAATCAACATACCCCTATTTTCAGTATTCTTTTACCGGCCTTTACCGCTTTTGTCCTGGTTCTTTTAGGCAACCCGGGTTCAGGCTCTCTGGCGACGGACTGGCGTCAGCCCTGGCGTCGGGGTATCAGCTATGTCTCGAGTATCTTGGGCCTGATCATTGCTGTCAGCTATTTAGTAGACAGTAGTCAGGGTCAGATCAATGTTTATACGCTGGGCGAATGGGTCGCACCTTTTGGTATTGTACTGGTTCTCGATCAGCTCTCTGCGATGATGCTGGTTTTGACCTATGCCCTTGCAGTGCCGGTGCTCTGGTATGCCAGTAAAGAATGGGATATGCGTGGGCGTTATTTCCATGCCATGGTGCATTTCCTGCTCATGGGTTTGACCGGTGCCTTCCTGACCGGTGACCTGTTTAACCTGTTCGTGTTTTTTGAAATATTGTTGATGGCATCCTATGTACTACTGCTACATGGACAAGGCAAGGCCCGTTTCCAGCTGGGAATCCATTACGTCACCATCAACCTGTTTGCTTCTGCCCTGTTCCTGATTGGACTCGGGATGATTTATGGCAGTGTCGGCAGTCTGAATATGGCAGATGTGGCCCGCTTGATGCCTACCCTCGCTGAAGATCAGCACAAGCTGGCGGTTGCTGGTGGATTAATGCTGTTTGTCGTGTTTGGAATTAAAGCAGCGATGTTACCGCTCGGCTTCTGGTTACCCAAAACCTATGCCGTAGCCACCACACCTGTGGCAGCACTCTTTACCATTATGACCAAAGTCGGGGTGTATGCAATTTTACGGATTAATGGAACTGTTTTTGATGATGAATACAGCCACCAGATTCTGATGAATTGCCTGCTGGTGATTGGTCTGATTACGTCGGTTTATGGCGTGATTTGTGCAATCGGCACAGAACGTCTGCGCCGTTTTATCGGCTTTATGGTGCTGTCTTCAGTCGGAACAATTCTGGTAGCAATCGGTATGAATACGACTGCAGCCTGGGCCGGTGCATTGTATTATATGGTGCACAGTACCCTGATTGGCGCAGCCTTTTATATCCTGTCAGGCTGGATTACCTCACAGCGCGGCGAATTTAAGGATCATTTTAAAATCGCGCCACTGATGAAACAGAACAAGCTGGTTTCGATTGTCTATTTCATCATTGCCTTGATGATGGCAGGCCTGCCACCGTTTAGTGGTTTCTTCGGTAAAGTCTTTATTTTGCAGGCTTCTGCCAATTCAGACTATCAGATGATTATTATCCTGACCATTTTATTGGTAAGCTTCCTCAGTATTCTGGCCTTTACCAGGGTTGGTTTCGTGCTGTTCTGGCGTTCGACCAGACCTGAGGATGACCTTAATTCTGAAGATTTTCACAAATATGAAGCTTTACCAAGTAAGGCACCGGCACGTAATGATCGTGTAATCTATCTATTGCTTGCTGGCCTGACTGCCTATGTGGTGTTTGCCGGACCGATCTATCAATATAATTATCAGACTGCGGAACAGATTAAAAATAATCCGGTTTATGAAGCTGCCTTGTTAAAACGCGATGCAGAAGGCCAGTTTATTAGCGTGCAGCCATTCGATCCGAAGTATTTGCCAGAAACCAAGTACGGTGGTGAGACAGTCGATCCGAATGCACATCTGGTTCCTTATACGATTTCGGAAGCCACTCTGGAAGGTGAAAATATTTCTGAATTCAAGCAACGCCAGATTGATCAGCAGTATGTTGAACAAAACAGATATGATGATAATCAACTTAAACCGGTGGAGGGACCTTAATGGCTGTATCATTCCTGCAACGTTGGTTCCCGCATCCGCTAGTTTCTGTGATCGTTGGGCTAAGCTGGATTCTACTGGCACATAATCTGGAAGCTGGAACATTGCTTTTCGCGCTGGTTCTGGCGATTGTCATTCCGAAAATGGTTGCACCTTTTATTGACTATACCCCGAATATCCAGTGGGCTCCTGCCGTGCGCCTGTTCTTTGTCGTGGTTTGGGATATTGTAGTAGCCAATATTAAAGTCGCAAAACTGGTACTTGGTCCAACCAAGAACCTGCATCCGAAATGGTTTCGCGTGCCTTTGGAAACCGAGCATGAGGAAGTCAATGCCTTGCTGGCAATGATCATTACCACAACGCCCGGTACAGTATCTGCAGGCATTGATCAGGATCGTGGTGATATTCTGGTTCATGCCTTAAGCACAGAGGATGAAGCAGCAGAAATCGAAACAATCAAACAGCGCTACGAACAGCCTCTGATTGAAATTTTCAGCGCACAGACAGGAGAAAAAGCATGACTATTCTGCCTTATGCATTAATGATTTGCCTAGGTGCTATCACTGTCTCGATGTTACTCTGCCTGATCCGACTCATCACTGGCCCTTCTATCGTTGACCGGCTCTTGGCACTCGACACCCTGTTCCTGAATGCCACCTGTCTGATTGTCATTTTAGGGATTTACTGGAGTAGCAGCTTCCTGTTTGAAGGGGCCTTACTGGTTGCGATGCTTGGCTTTGTTTCGACTACAGCCTTGGCACGTTATTTCACCACTGGCCATGTGATCGACTAGGAGTTTTTAAATGTCCTTAATTTTAGAAATACTGGTGTCGATTTTTTTATTGATTGGTGCTTTCTTTATGTTGGTCGGCGGGATCGGTATGGTCCGTCTGCCCGATCTGTTTATGCGTCTGCACGCCCCGACCAAATCCAGTACTTTGGGCCTGGGCAGCTTTTTGATGGCCTCAATTCTGTTCTCGGCCATATATGGCCGTTTCGGTTTTGCTGAAGTGCTCATCACCCTGTTCGCCTTCATTACCGCACCGGTATCTGCCAATCTGATGGCACAGGCTGCATTACATTTGCGTTTACGCTCTTTGAGTGGCGAGGTTCCGGAAACGCTGGAACGCCCTCTGCCTTGGCAGCGCTCACGTCGCCGTGCTTTTTATGAAAAGAAAACCAATCGCAATGATGATTTAGATTAATTGAACAAGCAATTCAAGTTCTTTTAAATCTAAAAAATCTAGAGATAAAAAAAGCCACCCGAAGGTAGCTTTTTTAGTCCTAAGACTTATTCATCATCTTTTTTTGCTTCAGCTTCAGGTAAGTCCTTCACTGCTTCAGCGATCAGACCAAACATATAGTTACCATATGCATTGGTCTTATCGTAATGGAAACGTAGACGAGGTGTAATACGGGTTTTGATACGACGACTCAGCTCGTGGCGCAAGAAACCAGATGCTTTGTTCAACACATCCAAAGTTTCTTTATTGGCTTCTTGGCTTTGCTCATCGCCAAGTTCACGTCCCATCACAGTGACATAAACTTCCGCATATCCCAGGTCTGGGCTCACCTTCACCGCAGAGATGGTCACCAGACCACCTAAGCGTGGATCTTTCAGCTCCTGACGGATCAGTTCTGACAACTCGCGTTGTACTGTATCCGCCATACGCTTCAGACGTTGACTACCCGCCATTAAAGACTCCGTTTAATCAATTGAACATCGTACACTTCGATCTTATCAAGTGCTTTGATGTCTTTATAGCCTTTCACCGCAAGACCACATTCCATACCGGCACGAACTTCTTCAACCACTTCTTTGTAGCGACGAAGAGATTCAAGCTCGCCCTGGAACACAACCACGTCATCACGTAATACGCGAATCGGTTTGTTACGATGCAATACGCCTTCAAGTACCATACAGCCCGCAGCCGCACCAAACTTACTTGAGTGGAATACTTCACGTACTTGTGCAACACCCAGAATCGTTTCACGATGTTCTGGTGCAAGCTTACCGCTCATTGCTGCTTTCACATCATCAATCAATTGATAGATGATTGAGTAGTAACGAATGTCGATACTGTCTGCATCTGCTTTTTGACGCGCAGCGTTGTCCGCACGTACGTTAAAGCCGAGTAGAACTGCTTCTGAAGATTCAGCCAGTGTCACGTCAGACTCAGTGATCGCACCTACACCAGAACCGATGATACGTACTTTAACTTCATCAGTCGCAAGCTCAGCAAGTGCAACGTGTAATGCTTCCAAGGTACCGCGTACGTCAGTTTTCAACACAACATTTACGATAGGCACATCTTTCTTGCCCATAGACGCCATGATGTTTTCAAGACGCATTGCAGATTGACGCTCAAGACGTTTTTGACGTTCACGATCCATACGCGCATCGGCAACTTCACGTGCTTTCTTCTCGTCACTCACCACAAGAACTTCGTCACCCGCCATTGGTGCTTCTGGAAGACCCAGAATTTCCACTGGAATCGAAGGACCTGCAGATTTGATACGCTGACCATTTTCATCCGTCATCGCACGAACGCGACCATAAGATGAACCGGCAAGAACGAGATCACCTACTTTCAATGTACCGTTTTGAACCAGAATAGACGTTACCGCACCACGGCTGTTGTCTACACGTGCTTCAATTACGACACCTTGTGCAGCGCCTTCTTCCGATGCTTTAAGCTCTAGAAGTTCAGCTTGAATCGAAATAATATCAAGAAGTTCATCAATACCTTGACCAGTATGTGCAGAAACCATTGCCACTGGAACGTCACCACCCCATTGTTCTGGCACGATTTCTTTCACAGTCAATTCATTCAATACGCGATCTGGATCAGCAGATTCTTTATCCATCTTGTTGATTGCAACAATGATTGGCGTACCCGCAGCACGTGCATGGTCAATCGCTTCCGCAGTTTGTGGCATTACACCATCATCTGCTGCAACAACCAGTACCACGATATCTGTTGCTTTCGCACCACGTGAACGCATTGCAGTAAATGCTGCGTGTCCCGGAGTATCGAGGAATGTAATCATACCTTTATCAGTAGTTACATGGTAAGCACCGATATGCTGTGTGATACCGCCCGCTTCCCCAGCAGCCACTTTGGCACGACGAATACGGTCAAGCAGCGATGTCTTACCATGGTCAACGTGACCCATAATGGTAACAACAGGCGCACGCGTAGATTGCGCACCACGTGCTTCTTCAGCTGCTTCAAGCAAGTTATCTTCAGCTTGTGTATCAGAAACCAGTACCGGGTTATGGCCCATTTCCTCAACAACGAGTGCAGCAATTTCTTGATCAATCGCCTGGTTCTGAGTAACCAATTCACCCATTTTCATGAGTGATTTAATCACTTCACGAACCTTAACTGCCATTTTCGCAGCCAAATCAGCAACGACAATCGTTTCACCGATTTCAACATCGTAAACCTGTTTTTTCACAGGTTTTTCGAAGCCGTGCTTGTTGCCCTGGCTAGTTTTTAAACCGCGCTTAGGCTGTTTGCTGAAGCTTTGCTCTTCCTGACCACGACGACCACCTTTTTTAGGTGCACGCGCGCTCGGCGTATTCGTACCACGTTTGATTTCGCGGTCTTCTTTGGCAAAAGAGTCTTCATATGCCTGACCAACAAGGCCGGCAGCCAGAGGAGAATCATCAACAACACGAATCGTTGCAGTGGTATCTTCCGCTGTGTACTTAGACGCCATTTGACGCATTTGTTCAAGCGTACGTTGTTGCGCTTCTTCAGCCGCTTTACGACGTGCTGCTTCTTCAACAGCTTTTAATTTTGCTGCTTCTGCTTCACGTGCCTTTTTCTGTTCAGCGGTTTCAGTTGGTTTAACAACTTGCTTCACAATCGGCTTGTTGGTTGATTTGCGTTTTACCACAACTGCAGCTTTAGAAACTTCTTGCTTGTCGCTGGTTTGCTTTGCAGCAGCACGCATCGCTTCTAGAGCTTTATTCGCGTTATTTACGCCAGTTTTTGGAGCTTCGGCAGAAGCAGCTTGCGCTGTATTCTGCTCAGGCGCAGCTTTGGCCTGTTGCTCAGCCTTGGCTTTCGCCAATGCTTCTGCTTTGATCTGTTCTGGATCCGGCTTAACAAATGTATGCTTCTTGCGAACTTCTACATTAATCGTTTTCGCCTTACCTGAAGTACTGGCTACTTTAGCCGTACTAGTCGTTTTACGTTTCAACGTGATTTGCCCTGCTTGGCTTTCTGAACCCTGTGACTTTTTCACATGACTCATCAAGCTGTCTTGTTGTTCGGTGGTAATAATATCGTCAGCTTTACGCTGTGGTAAACCTGCCTCACGAACCTGCTCTAGGAGCTTCTCAACTGGACGACCCACATTGAGGGCTAACTCTTTAATCGACTTGTCCGTCATATACTACCTCCTAGTTAAACCATGATTCGCGCGCTTTCATAATGAGTTGACCTGCTTTCTCAGCACCCAAACCTTCAATATCTTCGATATCGTCAGTCGCCTGATCTGCTAAATCATCCACTGTTACCACACCACGAGCTGCTAGCGCTTGCGCGATCTCTACTGTCATGCCTTCCATTGCAACAAGTTCTTCACTTGGCGCTTGTATGTTCTCTTGCTGTTGTAATGCATCAGCAAGTGCAATTTCTTTCGCACGGCTTTGCAGTAGTTCAACCAGTTCCGCATCCAGTTCGATTTCATCAAACGTTTCCGCAGGGACATAAGCAATTTCTTCAAGCGAGGTGAAGCCCATTTCTACCAATGCCATCGCCAAATCTTCCGCGATATCCAGACGGGTAACAAACATGTCTAAATATTGTTGCGCTTCGTTTTGTTGACGGGCGTAGTATTCCTCTTCCAGCATCATGTCCAGCTTGTAGCCAGTCAATTCAGATGCCAGACGAACGTTCTGACCTTGTGAACCAATCGCACGTGCCAACTGATCGCTGGTTGCGAAAATGATGTCTGCAGTACGTGCATCTTCATCAATGACAATACTCGATACATCTGCTGGTTCCAATGCACTTGCGATATATTGCGCAGGATCATCCGACCAAACTACCACATCAATACGCTCGCCATTGAGCTCTTGCTGTACAGCCTGAATACGGGTACCACGCATACCAATACAAGCACCCACCGGGTCAATACGGTGGTCATTGGTTTTCACTGCAATTTTAGCACGAACGCCTGGTTGGCGAGCTGCCGCTTTAATTTCAATAATTTCTTCAGAAATCTCAGGGATTTCTTTCTTCATCAATGCAATCAGCATATCCGGTTTAGCACGTGACAGTTGTAACTGCGCACCACGACCTTCACGGTTGACATTGAACAGAATCGCATTCACGCGTTGCTTCGGACGAAGGATTTCTTTCGGAATCATTTCTTCACGAGCAAGATACGCTTCAGCATTGTCACCTAAGTCGATAATGAAGCCGTCTTTGGTTTGTTTTTTCACTTCACCGTAGATCAGCTCGCCGACTTTAGATTCGTAAGCATCGGCTACAAGTGCACGCTCTGCTTCACGGATCTTCTGTACGATCACTTGCTTGGCAATTTGCGCTGCAATACGACCGAAGTCAATCGATTCAACTTCAAGCTCACGAATGTCACCAATCGACCATTTTGCCGGATCGACATCAGAGATGGCATCCTGACAAGCTGGCATTTCATGGTCTTCGTCTGCAACCACTTCCCACTGACGGAAAGTACGATAGTCACCTGTTTTACGATCGATTTCCACACGTAAACGTGCTTCTTCCGAATGTGTTCCTTCGTAGAATTTTTTCTTTGTCGCAGCAACTAAAGCTTGCTCAAGCGCTTCAAAGATCGCTTCACGAGGTACACCTTTTTCGTTACTAACCGTTTCAACGACGGTCAGAATTTCACGTGCCATACGTCACCTATTCGTTAAATTTTTATTTATTCAATTAATCTTGAAAGACCAAATTTGCTTTATCGATATTGTGACTGTCGATCTCCAATACCTGTTGCTTTTCTACTTCAACCTGAATCATTTCATTTTCAAGATCGACAGCAACCAGTTTGGCCTGGAATTTACGACGGTTATCTACCGCACTGATCAAACGTAGTGCTACGGTATGACCGATATAGCCTGACATTTGTTCGAGCTGGAAGAATGGACGGTCCCAGCCTGGCGAAGATACTTCAAGTGAATATTCACCCGAGATCGGATCATGAACATCCAGCATTGCGCCCACTTGCTGCGTGACACGCACACAATCCTGAACGCCAATACCACGCCCCTGCTCTTCTTCACCATCTTCATTGATTGCTGGTGCAACGCTCTCATCGACTGGCTTGTCGATGTAGATACGTAATAACGAACATTTACCCTGTGGCAGGAATTCAATCCCCCAAAGGTTTACATTACAGGCTTCAACTGCTGGTGCAATCAAGTCCTGAAGTGCTTGAGTTTTATTTGATAGCTTCATTTACTCTCGTCATCTGGTGCGATTTTATGATCTATTTGACCACTACAAACGAATACAAACTATAGTAGTAGTGAAACATGGAGATTTGACCAAATAATGTCGACACTACACGATAGCCAATAAAAAAGGGCGTAAATCGCCCCAATTAATGCACAATTTAAGATTTTTTCAAATCCCACTGTGCAAAAAGGCCCACCTTGTTGTGAGCCTCTTTTTAGAAACTTGGTAGCGGGAGCTGGATTTGAACCAACGACCTTCGGGTTATGAGCCCGACGAGCTACCAGACTGCTCCATCCCGCATCAACGTGCAAAAATTATATACAAAAGATGAGAACTTTTCAATCAAAACCACATCATTCTGCATATTTGTGATCTGTCGCTGAAAAAATGGTAGCGGGAGCTGGATTTGAACCAACGACCTTCGGGTTATGAGCCCGACGAGCTACCAGACTGCTCCATCCCGCATCAGCGTACAAAAAACTTTCAGCTTAATATTCCAAGCTGCTTTTAAAGTTTGCATCTTTAAAAGATTGGTAGCGGGAGCTGGATTTGAACCAACGACCTTCGGGTTATGAGCCCGACGAGCTACCAGACTGCTCCATCCCGCAACAACATGCAAATTATATTTCTCAGCTTAATACTGGTTTAAGCTGCCTCTTGAAAGTTTGCGTCTTTAAAAAGGATTGATTGGTAGCGGGAGCTGGATTTGAACCAACGACCTTCGGGTTATGAGCCCGACGAGCTACCAGACTGCTCCATCCCGCATCAATAGAAGTTTTTCAGCTGCATACACCAACTTAAATTTCTGGATTATAAGTTGGTGCGGAAGGGGGGACTTGAACCCCCACGCCCGAAAGCACTACCACCTCAAGGTAGCGTGTCTACCAATTCCACCACCACCGCAGCTGTGACGCATTCTAGTCGCATCACTGAAAAAAAGAAAGGATTAATTAAAACTATTCGGTCGTTTCTGGTGCAGTTGGTGAAGTTTCATTCGATTGCACAGGTACGGTCGGCGCAGACTGAACAGATCCCAAACTATAGGCATTCGAGGTTTGTTGCTTGGCCAAAATCGCCAAAGTCAGACTGGTCACGAAGAACAGTGCAGTAAAAATCGCAGTTAAACGGGTCATGAAATTACCCGAACCTGAAGCTCCAAATACTGTCGCTGCACCACCGCCGCCGAAAGAGGCACCAGCATCTGCACCTTTACCATGCTGAACCAAAATCAAGACAATCATCAAAACAGCTAAGATAATATGTACTACCAGCACAAAAGTTTGCATGCTGAACTCCTAATTATTGTGTATTTGCAAATGCATGAGCAATTTTATGGAACGACTCAGCATTGAGTGATGCACCACCGACCAATGCCCCATTGATATCTGGGCAGGCTGCTAACTCTACTGCATTTTCCGGCTTGACACTACCACCATATAAAATCGCCATACTCTCGCCATAGCCCGTAATCTGGCTTAAACCTTGACGGATTTGTGCATGCATGGCCTGCGCATCTTCAGGAGAAGCTGTTTTACCTGTACCAATCGCCCAGATCGGCTCATAGGCAATCACGATATTTTTCCATTGTTCGGCTTCAACCACAGCAGCGATATCACAAATTTGTTGCAATACTACAGCTTCTGCCTGCCCTGCTTCACGTTGTTCCATGCTTTCACCGATACAATAAATTACCGTCAAACCAGCACTTAAAGCATTCTTGATTTTAGCATTTAAAATATCAGCATTTTCTGCAAATATTTCACGGCGTTCAGAATGACCCACCAGTACATACTGGATTTGACTGTCGGCCAGCAATTCAGCACTAACTTCACCGGTGTAAGCGCCCATTCCTGAAATACGTGAAACATCTTGTGCTACGGTATAAATTGGACGAACCGCAGATGATAGCTCTGCCTGAATCTGGCTTAAGGCAATTGCAATCGGTGCCACACCTAAATGACATTGATCTTCGGCAATTGGTGCAGTCTCCAGCAAATTCTTAATATCACGTACCAAGCTCAATGCCTCTGCCTGCACTGGATTCATTTTCCAGTTACCTATCACCCAAGGGGTAATCGTCGAAACCGACATAATTAACCTATTTCATTTACATATTTTGAATTGGGCACATTCTACACGGAATTGGAAAATTAAAAGAATAGTTTTCTTATCACTCATTCTCAGTTTAGACTATCCAAAATGGTTATTTTTTGTTATCACTTAAAAAAATGAGGACTTCTTCTAACCAGTTCATGCTTTTACTGGAGATGAGGAAGCGAGCAGCACTCTTGGCTATGGTATTTTTACGTAACAAACGTATAATTTTAATATAGCAATTAAAAGAATTTGATGAGTAGGCATTTATAGCATGACAGCATTACAGGGGTCGCCAAGATTTACCGGATTTATTCGTCGTTTGGTCGAGGAAGGCGTCATCTCGGCTGAAGATATGCGCAGTGCGTTGGCGCATGCCAAGCAAGAAAAAATCGATATCGTGGCTGAGTTAATTAACCAGCAGCAACTTTCCCCGACCGTCATTGCTGAAACGATTTCAGTTGAATTTGGCGAACCACTGTTTGATATCAGTGCCTATGATCCTGCCCAAATTTTGCGGGATGTGATTGATGAAAAGCTGATTACCAAGCATCGCATCCTGCCGATTTTTAAAAATTCCAGTATTTTATATGTTGCGATCAGTAACCCCACCAATATCGAAGCAATTGATGCAGTCCGTTTTTCCACCAAACTCAATATTGAAACGATTATTGTTGAACACAATAAACTTGAAAAACTGATCGAGCAGAATTTTACTGAAGAAAGCACGTTTGAGTTTGATGAAGACTTTGATCTGGATGTTGATGTTGAATCCACCGATCCGAATAAAGAAGATGATGAAAGCAATAAAGGTGATGAAGCACCAATTGTCAAATATATAAATAAGTTACTCATCGATGCGATTCGTATGGGTGCTTCGGATCTACACTTTGAACCTTATGAAAAAATCTATCGGGTACGGTACCGGGTTGATGGGGTGCTACGCCAGATTGCAACACCACCACTACAGCTGGCAAATCGCTTGTCTTCGCGTCTTAAAGTCATGTCGCAAATGGACATTTCTGAAAAACGGGTACCGCAAGATGGTCGTATTAAATTAAAACTTTCTAAAAATAAAGCCATTGATTTCCGTGTCAACTCTCTCCCTACCCTGTTTGGTGAGAAGCTGGTACTGCGGATTCTGGATCCCTCCAGCGCGATGTTGGGAATTGATGCACTAGGTTATGAACCGGAACAAAAAGACCTTTTTATGCAAGCGCTGGACAAACCGCAAGGCATGCTCCTGATCACTGGTCCAACAGGTTCCGGTAAAACCGTTTCACTTTATACCGGTTTGAATATCCTGAATCGTGAAGATACCAATATTTCCACAGCGGAAGATCCGGTCGAGATTAACTTGCAAGGGATTAATCAGGTCAACGTTAATAATAAAGTTGGCCTGACCTTCTCTGCCGCACTGAAGTCCTTCTTACGTCAAGACCCGGATATCGTCATGGTCGGTGAGATCCGGGATCTGGAAACTGCCGAGATTGCGATTAAAGCTGCGCAGACCGGTCATATGGTGATGTCGACGCTGCATACCAATAGTGCGCCTGAGACTTTGACCCGTTTACGCAATATGGGGGTGCCTTCTTTCAATATTGCCACTTCAGTCAACCTGGTCATTGCACAACGGTTGGCACGTCGTTTGTGTTCACAATGTAAAAAACCTGCCGATATTCCGAAACAAAGCTTACTGGAGATGGGTTTTACCGAAACCGACTTGCAGCAACCTGAGTTCCAAATTTATGAACCGGTGGGCTGCAATGAGTGTCGCGAAGGCTATAAAGGTCGTGTCGGTATTTATGAAGTTATGAAAGTAACGCCCGAAATTTCCAGAATTATTATGGAGGACGCTAATGCACTTGAAATTGCCGATGCTTCCGCACGTGCAGGTTTTAACAATTTACGCCGGTCAGGTTTAATCAAGGTGATGCAGGGGGTGACTTCTTTACAGGAAGTCAATCGTGTCACCAGCGAATGATCGGATGCTGATCTAAAATAAGGATAAAGGTATGGCAGCAGTAAAGAAAGGCCAGATGATGCCGATCTTCAGCTATGAAGGAATTGATCGTAAAGGGGCAAAGATCAAGGGAGAATTGCCAGCAAAAAATATGGCTTTGGCCAAGGTCACCCTTCGAAAACAAGGTATCAGCATCAAGACCATTCGGGAAAAGAAAAAAAATATCCTTGAAGGCTTGATGAAGAAAAAAGTCTCAACACTGGATATTACAATTTTTACCCGACAGTTGGCGACCATGATGAAAGCCGGGGTACCACTGGTACAAGGCTTTGAGATTGTCGCAGAAGGTCTGGAAAATCCATCCATGCGTGAAGTTGTATTGGGAATTAAAGGTGAAGTCGAGGGGGGTAACACTTTCGCTGGAGCACTGCGTAAATATCCACAGTATTTTGATAATTTATTTTGCTCTTTAGTTGAATCAGGCGAGCAGTCGGGTGCTCTTGAAACCATGCTTGATCGTGTTGCGATTTACAAAGAAAAAAGTGAATTGCTCAAGCAAAAAATCAAAAAGGCCATGAAATATCCAGCTACAGTTGTTGTGGT
The DNA here is from genome assembly GCF_024129685.1 of Acinetobacter lwoffii. GTDB lineage: Bacteria > Pseudomonadota > Gammaproteobacteria > Pseudomonadales > Moraxellaceae > Acinetobacter > Acinetobacter lwoffii_X. The sequence goes on from NZ_JAMXXL010000019.1 coordinate 58,469, forward strand.
CGCTCTGATTGTTACCATTATCTTGATGGTCAAAGTGGTCCCGGTTTTCCAGGATTTATTCTCTTCATTTGGCGCCGACCTGCCCGCTTTTACCAAGATGGTGGTCAATATGTCGGACTGGATGCAAAAATATTGGTTCCTGCTGATTATTGCCATTGGAGCCATCATTACCGCTTTTCTTGAAGCCAAAAAACGTAGCAAGAAATTCCGCGATTTTCTGGATAAAGCAGCACTCAAAGCACCGATTTTTGGGGATTTGGTATATAAAGCGATTATTGCACGTTATAGCCGTACCCTTGCCACGACTTTCGCAGCAGGTGTACCTTTGATTGATGCACTGGAATCCACTGCCGGCGCTACCAATAACGTTGTATATGAAGATGCTGTGATGAAAATTCGTGAAGATGTCGCCACAGGTCAACAACTACAGTTTGCCATGCGCGTGACCAACAAATTCCCATCCATGGCAGTCCAAATGGTTGCAATTGGTGAAGAATCCGGTGCATTAGATGCCATGCTGGATAAAGTAGCAACACATTATGAAAACGAAGTTGATAATGCGGTTGACGGCTTAACTTCGATGATGGAACCGCTAATTATGGCCGTTCTCGGTGTGCTCGTTGGTGGTCTGGTGATTGCCATGTACCTTCCAATCTTCCAAATGGGTTCTGTGGTTTAATGCAAGATCTTATTCAATATTTTATTCAAAACCCAACGGCGCTGTATATCGCAGTTGGGCTTTTTAGTTTATGTATCGGCAGCTTTCTGAATGTGGTGATCTACCGCACTCCCAAGATGATGGAACAGGAATGGCGTACCGATTGCCAGATGTTTTTGCATCCGGAACAGCCGGTGATTGATGAAGCGAAATTAAGTTTAAGCAAACCCGCTTCGACTTGCCCTAAATGTCATCAGCCAATCCGCTGGTACCAGAATATTCCAGTTATCAGCTGGCTGGTCCTGCGTGGCAAGTGTGCGAACTGTCAGAATCCTATCAGCATCCGTTATCCTTTGGTTGAAATTCTGACGGCAGTTTGTGCACTACTTGTCGTAGCAGTATTTGGCCCGACAATGCAAATGCTGTTTGGACTGATCCTGACTTATGTGCTGATTGCCCTAACCTTTATTGATTTTGATACCCAGTTATTACCGGACCGTTATACCCTGCCCCTGGCTGCACTAGGTCTAGGCGTAAATAGTTATGCACTCTATACCTCCCCAAGCTCTGCCATCTGGGGCTACATCATTGGCTTTTTATGTTTATGGATAGTGTATTACCTGTTTAAAATCATCACCGGTAAAGAAGGTATGGGCTATGGCGATTTTAAACTGCTTGCGGCTTTGGGCGCCTGGATGGGTCCATTATTATTGCCTTTAATTGTGCTGCTGTCTTCTCTGGTAGGTGCGATTATTGGCATCATTCTGCTAAAAGTTCGCAAGGAAAATCAGCCTTTTGCTTTTGGTCCTTATATTGCGATTGCCGGCTGGATCGCTTTTCTTTGGGGTGAACAAATTATGAAAGTGTATTTAGGTCAGTAAATTGAAATTTGTACTCGGTTTAACCGGCGGGATTGGCAGTGGCAAGTCTGCTGCCAGTCAGTGGTTTGAAGCACAAGGGATCACGGTAGTCGATGCCGATGTGGTAGCGCGTGAAGTGGTCGAAATTGGGCAGCCTGCACTTACCCAGATTCAGCAGGCTTTTGGCGATTGGGTACTGCTTGCCGATGGCTCACTGAATCGTCGTGCCCTGCGTGAATATATCTTCCAGTCTCCTGAAGCACGTAAAACCCTGGAAAATATTACTCATCCAGCAATTCGCACTTCGATTATTCAGCAGCTAGATGCTGCGCAAAGTTCCTATGCCATTCTGGTTTCACCGCTCCTGTTTGAGACCAATCAACATGAGCTCACTCAGCATCGCTTACTGATTGATGCCACGATCGAATTGCAAATTGAACGTGCCTCACAACGTGATGGTCAAAATATTGAGCAAATCCGAAACATTATTGCCGCACAAATGTCACGTGAACAGAAACAGGCCATGGCTGATGATATTGTGCTGAATGATGGTCATCTGGATCATCTTTATGCCCATCTCCGCCCATTGCATCAAAAATATTTAAACATGGCAGCCAGCTGAAGCATAAAAAAAGCAGTCTGATTAAGACTGCTTTTTTTGTTCTGCTAATTTTCGGCTCAGACTGTCCTGATGCTGTAACCAGCGCCACGGCTGTAAGGCCCCGACTGCCATACCCATCAGGCCACACACCATAGCCAGACTTAAAGTTTCATTTAATAAAGGTACAGCCAGAATTGCCGCAATAAAAGGTGCAAGATTGGTAATACTGCCTGCCTTAAATGCACCAAGACGCTTGATGGCTTCTACATAGCTTAAAGTAGCAATAATCACCACAAATATGCCGTGAAAAATGGTCTGAAACAGTAAATGCTTGGGTTCAGGCACACTCAAATTTTTCGGTAAAAATAGCAGATAAATCGGCACATATATCACTGCCGACCAGATCGCGACACCACACATTGCCTGCCATGCAGTTAGCTGATATTTACGCAATAAAACAGTAAAAATCGCCCAAAGTATGGCACTGATAAAAAACAGCCCGTCCCCTGCCCCAAAGGCTACACCAGTTTCCCGATACATCAGCATACTCATGAGACATAGTACGACGATCATAATGATCAGGCTGGCCCAGGTATGTTTATCAAAAGCCTGCCCCATCAGAAAAAAAGCCATGATCGCGGTACAGATCGGAATACAGCCATTCAAGAAAATTGCAGCATGGGCGGTAGGCGCGTAGTGAAAAGCACTATAGGCAAACAGGCAATAAATCACTCCGCCAATCATCGCTAAAATAAAAGGCTCTTTTTTCAGTAAAAAAGCGGCCTCTTTACGATAAAGCAAGATCGGCATCAGAATCAGGAAGGCCAGAGAAAAACGCAAGGCCACGATATCCCAGGCACTGATCTGCCAAAGCGCATTCAGGCGGGCCGTTAAGGTAAAACCGCCCCAGATGCACATGGTAACAACTAAAAAAACATAGCCTTGCGTACGGTCTGACAATGCCATCATCAATTAAAGATTACGTTGACGGCAAGCTTCATACAGTGCCATACCTGTAGCCACACTGACATTCAGACTTTGCAGATTACCTGCCATCGGAATATACACGGTCTGATCACATTGGCTCTGTGTAATTGGACGTAGGCCAGTATCTTCCGCACCCATCACCACACAAACCCCGGTACCGGTAAAATCAAAATTCTGAATCGGCAGCGCTTTTTCATCCAGCATGGTACCAACCACACGAACATTAAAATCTTCTTTGATTTGACCCAAAGTACGCGCCAGATTGGTCACCTGAATGAATTTGACTTTGTCCGCACCACCAGCAGCCACTTTACGTGCTGTCGGGGTTAAAGTTGCAGAACGATCACGTGGCGCAATCACTGCCTCAACGCCCATTGCAGCGGCTGTACGGATACAGGCACCGAGATTGTGCGGATCGGTAATATGATCAAGAGCCAATAACAATGCTTGAGGATTCGCACTCAACAATGATTCAAGATCTTTTTCATTCAGGGTTGGATGAGCACGTACCGCAGCGACCACGCCTTGGTGAAACGGTTGCCCGGCCAGTTTCTCCAGTTTGTCACGGCTGGCTTGCTGCACACTGATCCCAAACGGTTCAGCCAGTTCCAGTACACGCTTTAAACGCTGATCATCGCGTCCTTTGAGAGTGAATAATGTCAAGACACGTTCAGGCTCAAGCTCTAACAATGACTCCACTGAATGTACGCCATAAAAATATTCAGGTTTTGCCATGAACGACCTCTAGATTAGTTATATACAAAAGAAAAATCCCGTAAAGCTGACTTCACAGGATTTCTATAGCTGATTAGTTTAACCGATTCGCACTGAAATTTCTTGCCCGGTTTGCACTGATCTTGAATCTGGACTTAACCTTCAAAATGGCAGACATAGTCCAGCACATCATCGGTTTCGATTTTAAAACGGCTATTGCCCGGTACATAGAAAGACTGACCGGCACGGAACAGCTCACTTTCTTCGCTATCACCAATCTGAACACGGCATTCACCTGAAACAATTTCCATGCGCTCAGGAACATGTGTTTCAAAGGTCAAGGCATTTTCTGAGGGCAGAATGACACCCAACGTTTTCTTGGTCCCGTCTTCAAATTGTACAATGTGACTAATACACAACCCGCCGAAATATACATTAGATTTTTTAAGTACCGATACATGATCAAACTGAGCTGACATGCGATTTCTCCAGATAAAGCATTTTGTAATATTTTGATTGCTGTAGTTTAAATGTGCACCCTCAACTAATCAATCGAAGTTTGTCGGCGTCGATAAAATATTCTGTATCGCCTAAACCTCTGCTATTTTCAGCATGTTTTGGCCTGTATTTTGCTGACATATAAGCTTAAGTTTCAATTTGCACGTGCTCTTGTGAAACAGGCTCAATTGAGTCATTAATTTAAAGATTAGGGATGTCAAAAATATGAAAATCAGCAGTGAATTAACATACTTCTGAGTCAGCTTCTTGCGAAAATACAGTGAAATAAGCATATATAAATCGCTAAAATTTAAGATAGAATGAAATTGATTCGTCCTGATTTATAATAATCACAGCCATGTTGTGACACCAATCCAACATCAGGCTATTTCAATCAAACTTTTCGCAGCCCGGATGCGTTTATGCTGACACATTTAACTCTGATCAATTTTGCTTTAGCTGAACACCTTGCTATTGATATTGATAAAGGTTTTAACGTTTTAACCGGTGAAACCGGTGCAGGTAAATCCCTGTTACTGGATGCATTGTCTGCCTGTTTGGGTGAGCGAACCGATACCAATTATGTGCGTTATGGTTCAGAAAAAGCCGATGTCACTGCCAGTTTCAGCTATCAGGAACACAGTCCTGAAGCCGCCTGGTTAAAAGAACATGAACTGGATGATGAGTCAGGTGAAATTCATTTACGTAGGGTGATCTTTGCCACCGGCCGTAGCAAGGCCTGGATCAATGGACGTCCGAGCAGCCTGTCTGAACTGAAAGAAATTGGGCGTTTACTGGTACAACTTTATAGTCAGCATAGTCAGCAACAATTATTAGAACCGCCTTATCCGAAGCACTGGCTGGATCGTTATTATCATTTTTATGCACCGGCCCAAGCAGTACGTGATGCGTATAGCACTTGGCAAAAAAATATCCGCCAGCATCAAGCAGCTTTAGACGCACAAGCGACACGCAAGCAGCGTCTGGAAACCCTGGAACTACAACTCGAAGAACTGGAAGAAATTGTTCAGACGGATTATCCGGAAATTGAGCAGGAATTTGATCGGCTCTCGCATCATGAAGCCATTATGCAGGACTGTGTCTATAGCCTGAATGTGCTGGATGAAGCTGAACAGAATATCACTCAGGAACTGGCATCAATTATGCGTCGGGTTGAGTCGCATGCCGGACGCAGTGAGCAGCTCTCCGGGATTTATACTTCCCTGCTGAATGCACAAAGCGAACTTGAAGATGCAGCAGCGAATTTACGCCAGTTCATGGATCGGCAGAGTTTTGATCCAGAACGCATGGAAGTGCTGAATTCAACTTTGGAAATCTTCCATCGTCTGGCACGTAAGTATCGGACCCAGCCAGAGTTGCTCAAAGAAGAATATGAAGCCTGGCAAAGTGAATTGGAACAGTTACATCAACTGGAAGATCCGGAAACACTCGCTGAGCAGGTAGCAGTGTCTTATCAGGAGTTTCTGGATAAGGCCCAACATCTGGATCAGATTCGCCGTGAAGCCGCAGCACCGTTGGCCAAACAGCTCACTGAGCAGGTTAAACAACTGGCATTGCCTGAAGCACATTTTGAGTTTAAGTTTGAGCCTTTGGAACATCCATCTAGTGAAGGTCTCAGCTTTATTCAATTGCTGTTTACTGCCAATAAAGGCATTCCGGCACAGCCTTTGGCCCGGGTTGCATCAGGCGGTGAACTCTCGCGTATTGCGCTAGTGATGCAAGTCATGAATGCGGAAAAAACCGAAGCCGAAGTATTGGTCTTTGATGAAATTGATGTCGGGATTAGTGGTGGTACCGCAGAGATTGTCGGGCGTTTACTGGCCGATCTGGCCCAGCATGTACAGATTCTGTGTATTACCCATCAGGCACAAGTGGCAGCACAATCTGATCAGCATCTACTGGTAAAAAAACAGCAGACTGATCCTGCCAGCAGCACAATCATTGACCTTGAGGAAAATGAAATTATTCAGGAGCTTGCAAGAATGACAGGCGGTGTAGAGATTAGTGAAACCACCTTGCAACATGCCCGCCAGTTACGTCAGCTGAAATTTCAGCAGGCTTGAGCTACTTGTAAAGCGACACATAAAAAATCCCTGCATTTAGGTCAGAGATTTTTTATGTGTTAAAAATCATTCGAACTAATATTAACTTACCATTTTACAGGTTGATCGCTTGAACCTGGCGTCATTTCATAGCCCGGTGATGAATCATAAGATTGACCAGTCTGAGACTGTACAGGCTGTAATTTTAAGCCCTGTAAAATTTCCGGGTTTAAGCCCTGAGCAATTTTATCCGCCGTACTGTCATTTAAACTATTGGTCAGAATATTCTGTGTCATTAAATTAGACAGAGTTCGATTGAAAGTGCCCGCTGCTACCACTTTACTGGTATTGGCTTCAATGACACGCCAGCTTAAACGCACTTGTTCAGCGCCGGCATTCAAACCATACATTTGCTGATGGCTGGCACTAGACAGATCATTAATTCGTCCCACCAGTAAATAGTCTGCTCCAACTTTCTGACCGATACGCGCCAGCTCATGCGGTGCACCATCCCAATACAGGAATGCATTTTCAGACTGCATTTCATCCAGATAATGACGATCTACCACACTCAACTGTCCGCTTTGAGCCAGATAATTTCCTAAAGTATCGGATAATTCCTGACTAAACTCATAGGCAGATGTGTCATTGGCCAGTCGGTTATTTTTCTCGGCCATCTGGAATGGCAATACTGCAATCCTGCGCAAATGCTGGTCTTGTACAGTCGATTCAAACTTCACCACATGTGCGCGAACTTTGGCACGGTAATTATTTTTTGCACCCGTCACACTCAGCACCTGAAACTTGGTCACTGAACCTGAACCTTGATTTGCCACACTAAAAACTGGTGAAACTTTACCGTTATAACTCCAGCCCTGATTATTCACCGATACAGAAACAGTCTCTTCATAATTTATTTGGGAAGAAACTGAAGCACCATTTACCGATTGCACAGCAATTAATAAGGCTTCAGAAATCGCCTGGTGTTGAGTTGGACCACTTCCACTGGCTTCTTTAACCACTTCTTTAATGGCTGCAAAGGCCGGAGCGCTCAACAATCCAGACAACAGGCCTGCAAGTAATATTTTTTTCATATTATATTCTTCTACAGTCACTGTGCCAAAAGCACAGTGACCTTCATTGAAATTACAGACCAAAAGTCGAGCGTTTGCCTGCCTTACGGATTTCTTTCTCGCCAGTCCACTCTACGATACCAGTTTGCAGGTTTTGCAATTTAAAAGTGAACTTGTAATACACATCACTCTTGCCACCGGCATTCTTCACAATACTCGACAAGTTGCCATTTAGCATAAATTCGGCACCAATATGACCACCGGCACGTACTGCTGTTGACTGGTTCACCATACCGCTTTGCTTTTGATAAGCTAGCTGCTGTGCCACCGCATTCACCGATTTCATATCAACAAAACGAAATTTTCCAGAATTGATTAGTTTGTTCTGAATACTGTCAGTAATCGATTCGGTATCGATATGTTCCTGGGTTTTGTTATGAATCCGATCAAGGACAATGACCGGACGGCGGTTTTGGGTCATTTGCACCACTGGCGGGAACATCAACATGTCATCCACCATTTTGGCTGCAATCATTTGCAAGTCAGTTGAACCAAAGTCTGTGGTTAAGGTTTCGACTGCTTGGGCATCACCATAACTTACTGAACCAGTAGAGGCACAGCCACTAAGCAGTGTCGTAGTTGCCAATGCGGCGAAAATCAATTTTGCGTTCATTTCAAGTCTCTCTTATTTTTTCAAATACACAACAACATCAACAGCAGATGGATTTGGCGCCAAGGACTGCACACCTTTGGTTTCACGTCCGGTTAACTGGATCGGCTTCCAGATGGCACCTTCAGGATTAACTTCCACACCTTGTGCATCCACCCAAACAATCTTGTAGCTAAAATCTTTATTGTTAAAACGGCGGTTTTTGATCGCGATTGAAGCACGCTTTAAATCACCAACCAAGCTCATATTCACACGTTCCACAAAGACTTCCGTAGTTAATACCGGATTATTGGTAATGGTGCGGATACTCATTTCATTATTGGCATTGGTTTGGGTAGATAAGGCATTCGGTGCGGTACAACCCACCATGAACAGCGCCCCTAAACCAAGTACAGCAAAGCTAAATTGACGTTTCATATTGTTCCCTTATTTATGATTAATGTGGAATGGTGCTTACACTAGCCGTAATTTTGTCATTAACATGATGGGCATAGACAAACACTGTTTGATTGGCTTTCACATCTAGGGTGACCGGAGAGCTAGATACACTCCCGCTAGAAAGTTGTAAATTATGTTTGCCCGGCGTTAAATTTAAGCGCGCAATCTGGGCATTACTCGGCAAGGTACTCCAGCCACGCAAGTCAGCACGCTCAGTCGCCATATTTAAGACGTTACCGGCAAGTTGACCAAACACACCAAACTGGTTACCAAGTTCTTTTTGTGCGGCATATTTTGCAGTGGCGCGCAGCACCTGACTGCTCACATTCGCCATAATTTTTTCTTTGAGGTCCTTGACGGCCAAAGCACCAATATCACTAATCACATAACTGTCTTGTAAAGCTTTATTATTGACTTTCACTTTCAGGCTAGTTGGTATCACATAGGTACTTGGTTCATAGGTCGCAAAAGCAATATTGATTAAACCGCCCGGTGTAGGGACATCAATTTTATTTTCCACCTTTTGCGGTACAATTCCCTGTTCGATAAATACAATCACCGGAACACTACCCTTCTTATGCTGTGTGACCAGTTGATCCAGACGTTTCACGTCTTCGGAAATTTGCTTATCTGGTTGTAACTCATAAGCTTTCTTATAATCAACCAAGGCATCATTGTATTCACCCAAGGTTTCCCATAAATTGGCTGCCATATAAAAAGCGTAGGCATTCTGATAGCTGTTCTTAATCTTGCCGGCTATGGGGTCCAGACCGACAAAAGCTTCATCCAGCACACTTAGATTCTTCTCTGCTTCCGTGTTTTTAGCTACTTTGTCTTTTTTCTTTTCTAGTTCTTTTTGGTGCAACAATTCGATTTCACGCTGAAGGCCCTGAGCCACGCGCATTTCTACCGCAGCAGCTTCCAGATCCTTTAAGAAAATATAGTTTTTAGCTTGGGAAATATGCGCCAGCACCTGCTCATGTGCTGGTACCAGATAAGGCACTACAGAGTCATTGCTGACCATGGCAAGAGCCTTAAACCCCATTCGGGACACACTAATTTTGGCCCGATTTTTTTGTTTTTCTAACAGCGTAAAGGCTTGCTTATAATAATCTCGGCTTTCTTCATATTGATGGTTAACTTGTAATAAGCGGGCTTGTTCAAGTAAATATAAAACTCCATCCTTTGAATCAGCTTTGTCCTTAAACTGAGTAATGAGGTTTTCAGATAAAGCGCTATTCAAATGACTACGGAAAAAACTACCTTCTTCATTATAACTACTAAATACTGCTGCCTGTGAAGTGACCGACACAGAAAATAGCGCAGAAATTAAAGTCCCTTTTAAAATATGATGCATAACAACCCCATTAAAAAAATAAATTAAAGATGAAAATTTCTGCATTCTACGAACAAAGCAATATGGTTTCAATATGTATATTTTGTATAATAATTGAAATATTCTGTACAATAGATCTCTTGCGAAAGTAAAAAATTGTTTATACTAGCCCCATGAAATATGAAAATTTAACTCGATTTAATGATGGGGAATTTAAAC
>NZ_JAMXXL010000020.1:0-68106 GCF_024129685.1 Acinetobacter lwoffii
TCCCTTCCCGAACTCAGAAGTGAAACCTCTTAGCGCTGATGGTAGTGTGGGGTTACCCATGTGAGAGTAAGTCATCGCCAGCTCATTATTCCAAAATCCCCCTCCGCTAAGGCAGAGGGGGATTTTTTTGTGCGTGGAATTTTAGATAAGATATTTAACATATCTATATCTCAAAGTTGATCAGATTCTTCTGAGACAGAGAATTCCTGTTAATTTGTTTGACCTATTGGGATCTCTGTAAAACTAGCGCTATAAGAGTTTACAAGCTGATCTTATAAACCTTACAAAATAAAAAACCAGCGATTCGCTGGTTTTTTATTGCAGACTATTTTAGCTGAATATATATATCATGGCTGAGATTAATAGGTTGTAGGTATACTTTCATGGTAAAAACTTTAATGGACACAATTAGCGATTACTATTTACCAAATATTAAATAAAATAGCCTAAGTATGGTTAAATTAATTCTCTTTATTCAGTCATTAGAGAGAGTCTTTTAGCATTTTTTTATGCTGTTTTACTTGGTTGGCATAACGTTTACCTTGTTTACGCATTTTACGATTATTTTCATAACCTGACGGACCTACATTATAATAGGCAAGCGCTTTCTTCCAGTCACCGGATGATTGATTATATTTAGAAAGAATATATGTACCACATTGGATATTACTGCTTTCATTGTATAAATCACCAGGGCAGGTTTGTTGCCAATATCTTGGAATCACTTGCATCAAGCCTACCGCACCTGCTGGCGAAGTTGCTTGGCTACGATAAGTAGATTCCTGATGAATCACAGCCGCCACTAGGAGCGGATCTACACCTTGATTTTGTGCATGTTGAACAATTAAAGGTGAAACACGATTAGCTGTATTGGATGGGGTGGAGTAAGCAGTTTGAATGCCTTTAGATAATTTAGCTGCGCGCTTTTCTACCGAGCCTCCGCCTAAGGATGAACAACCCGCAAAAAGAAAAGTGCTCAATAAAATAGAGGAAAATTTAAAAGATTGAGAATGAAATAGTGAACGTTTAGATTTAATTGGATTGAATAAATGAGAAACAAACAAACTGTGAATTCCATGCCTGAATAAACGTATTTCGATGTTAGGCAGCCTATATACAAGAGTCAAGCTTGCTGCTGATGAAAGCACTTTATTAATGTACAAACTTTATCTATCTACTAAAAAATCTCTAAGTTGAAAGATTTTTCAGCATCCAGATTTCACAGGCTTCACTATGTCCGGTATTGCCTTGAGGATGATCAAGATGCTGAAAACCTAATTTTTCATAGAGTTTCACCGCTTGCCAAAGCACTTTAGTTGTTTCTAGATAGACTGACTTAATCTGATGAGCCTGTGCGAATTCAAAAAATAATTCTAAAATTTTCTTGGCAAAACCCTGCTGACGAATTTCAGGTAAAAAGTACATTTTCTGAATTTCTAAAATAGTTGCATCACCTTTTAATAGCGCAATTCCACCACCACCGTAAATTTTATTTTGTTGATCCACAACAATCCAGTAAGCTGATTTCGTTTGCTGATAAACTTGATACAGTTCATCTAAAATAGAATCGCCTACCGCGAAACCAGATTCTGCTGCCAGTCCAAACTCTTGGGAAACACGACGAATAATGCTTGCAATTTGAGCATTATCTTCAGGCTGAATGGGACGAATATAGTACATATTGGTCTGATTTTATTTTGAAAAAACGATGAATTTTTATAACCTTAAATCCTTAAAAAATCGATCGTTTAATCAACTTAAGTAAGCTTAATTCGTTATTTAATGAGCAATCATTATTTTAATTCGCTCGATGATTTCCCTAATTCCCGACGGGCAATAATCAGTTGCTGAATTTGCTGGGTGCCTTCAAAAATATCCAGAATCTTGGAATCACGTGCCCATTTTTCCAAAAGTTCAGTTTCGTTATAACCAGTGGCTGCTGCAAGTTCGACACATTTTAAGGTAATTTCATTACCAATCCGACCGGCCTTGGCTTTGGCAATAGATGCTTCACGTGAATTTGGTTTGTGATTATCGGCCATCCAGGCGGCTTTCAGCATCAGCAAGCGTGCTGCTTCCCATTCAGCTTCCATATGATAGATTTGTGCTGCGATATTAGAGCTTTGTAAATACGGTGTGGCATAAGTGGAGTCCAGCTGATCCTTAAAAATCTCCTTGATGCGTTCCAGCGAGGCTTTCGCACAACCAATCGCCATGGCGGCGACCAGCGGGCGAGTATTATCAAAGGTTTCCATCACGCCAGCAAAGCCTTTAGCAACATCGATTTCTGCATGACCGAGCAGGTTTGCTGCAGGTACTCGACAGTTGATAAAGCTAATCGTGGCAGTATCGGATGATTTAATCCCTAATTTATGTTCCAGTCGTTCAACCTTCATTCCTGGAGTACCTTTGGTCACCACAAATGATTTAATGGCTGATCGTCCCAGCTTTTTATCCAGAGTGGCCCAAACGACCACTGCATCAGCACGATCTCCGGATGTTACAAAAATCTTCTCACCATTCAGAATATAGTCATCACCGTCTTTAGTCGCAGTGGTACGAATCGCCGCAGAGTCTGAACCACAGCCTGACTCGGTAATCGCCATGGCTGCCCAAGTCCCGTGAAAACGCTGTAATTGTTCCTTATTGGCAACGGCTGCAATGGCTGAGTTTCCTAATCCTTGACGTGGCATCGAAAGTAATAAACCAGTATCGCCATAACACATTTCAATAATGCTCAGGGCGGTAGACATATTAATGCCATTTTTATTGCTGCTGTCTGCATCGCCACGTTTATTGACTGCTGCACCTGCATTCATGCCTTCACTACCTTGGTTCATGCCATCCACGACTGAAGCGAGCATGTCTAGCTCTATCGGATAAGCGTGTTCAGCCTTGTCATATTTACGTGAAATAGGGCGCAAAACATTGAGGGCAACTTCATGTGCTTGATCAATCAAAAGCTTGAATTTTTTTGGAGTTTGTAGATTCATTATTGTTCTTCTTTATGTTTTGATCAGGCATGCAAGCCAGAATGGAGAATGGCAGTGGCTCTCAGGTCTCTATACCAGCGTTCTACCGGATGTTCTTTGGTGAAACCATGACCACCCAAAATCTGTACACCATCGGTGCCGATTTTCATGGATTTTTCTGCGCAGAGCAGACGGGCCAGATAGGCTTCACGATGAAAGTTTTGTCCCGATTCAGCCAGACTAGCGGCATTCAAGATCAACACTTGCATTGCGTCAATTTCAATGGCCATATCGGCAATCATAAAGGCGACACTCTGACGATGGGAAATCGGTTCGCCAAAAGCGATACGTTCATTGGCGTATTGCACACAATATTTCTTAATGGCTTCACAGGTACCTACTGCCATTGCACACCACATCAAATTGCCCAAATCTACGAATGCACGATAATCAAAATCTTCATCTCCCAGACGCTGTGCTGGAGTATTTTCAAATTTGAGCGTGACTGTTTCTGTTGCCTTTAAACCCATAGCAGGCGACTTTTTCGCAGTGATGGTGCTGTCGCGTTGCACCACAAAGACCTCAGCTCTGCCATCCAGATCAGCACTGACCAGATACAGATCGGCACTTTCTCCCAAGAGCACTAAGGTCTTTTCACCCCGAATCAGATAATGTCCCTGATGTGCAACAGCCTTGGTTTTAAGTTGCTCCGGGTTAAACGCTGCTGTTTCTTCCTGCACCGCAAAGGTAGCCTTTAATTCAGGATTTTCTGCGAAAGTGCCCAGATATTCTGCCTGAATTTGCTCTGAGCCCCAGCGGGTAATGGCGTTAATGACACTAAAAGTCGAAAGTAAGCCAGCGGTCAGGCTGAAATCTCCTTGTGCCAAATGTTGAGCGATTAAAATATTGCTGACAATATCCTGTTCTGATGCAACGCCCCCCAATGCTTCAGGCAGGGCATAGAAATTCAGACCTAAATCAGTGCTGTATTGCCAGAGTTCATGGGGAAATAATTCATGCTGATCTGCATCATGCGCCAAGGGATACAGCACCTCTTGGGCAAATTGCTGCATGGCATCACAGGTCATTTGCTGTTCTTCAGTCAGGTTTAGATCAAATAAGGATTTAGACTGATGCGGCAGACGCTGTTTTTGAATCTTCTGGCCAGATTTCAGGATTTTCTGGGTTTGACTCAGGGTTTTGAATCCTACTTTTGAACTTTGATAAAGTGATTTTTCTACAAATTTCCGAAGCTTTAACTGGTCTAATACTTCGCTACCCGCGATTTTTGTCAGTAGGGATAAGCCAAATCCTTGGGCTTTATTCACCATATTATTCATTCTGATTATCCTAAAGGTGTTGTCACGTTATTTTTTTTAATACTGACATGCACTCAGAGATAAAACCATGTCATCCCTGACACGAATGATTGACAATTTTTAGGTTTCGGGGATTGAAGAAATGGAGGAATAAATTAATGAAAAATAAAAGAAAGATAAAAATATAAAAAATCGAATATGTCTAAAAATTGACCCGAATGACAAAATCATCCGGGTCTTTTTGATGCAGGTTTTATTTTAAGAGAGATGATGTTTAATCATGGCACGCACATTGGTTTTGGCATCAATTACGGTCATAAAAGTATAGGCACCAATAAATTTACGGCTAATAAACATAAATTCTTTGGGTGGAACACTGAAATAACGTGAAGCCATAGATCTCGACGCCTGTTGCATCACACGGCTATGCAGCTGGCTTTTTTTCCAGTCATAGCGATTATGTTCATCCATGATGCCGGCTGGCAATTCCTGATTATTTAGCGGTGAACTAAACGCTTCGGTGGCCAGTAAAAAGACTTTGGCCATATCCGGTTTGATGCTTTGCGGAATCGAATCAAAAAACTCATAACCGGTCATCGCCTTGACCATCATATCCGAGTCATGATGATAGCCTGCCTGAATCAGGTTACGCGCAACACTGAGCAGATGCTGGTCAAACTGACGGATCGCGCCAAAGTCGAGCAGAATGATCTTGTCGTGCACATCTGTACCATTGCCCAGACGAACCAGATAATTACCAAAGTTCGGATCGGTTTGCATCTCGCCCCATTCGAAAATTTCACGTATTGCAATTTCCAGAGAGGCTTCCCCTAACTGGTTGCGGCGTTCTTGGGGCAGGGACAACATCACCGGGCTGTTGATCGGCACACCACGTTCAAAGGTCATGCACAGCACACGATCAGAGCAATATTCATTAATAATGGTCGGGACGATATAGCGAGGATCATCTTTTAAACGGGCAGCAAAACGACGCGTGGTATCTGCTTCAATCTGATAATTTACTTCACGATGCATCATCTCACGGACTTCATCGAACCATTGGTCGAATTCGCGGGTCTGCGGTACGATACGGGTCAATTTCAGCATGTTTTTAAACAGGCTCATATCCGAATCAATGGCTTCTGCCACACCCGGATACTGAATTTTTAACACCAGTTCCATGCCATCAGATTTTCGGGTAGCGCGATGTACCTGTGCCAAAGAAGCTGTGCCCAAAGGTTCATGATCAATGGTGAGATCGTCGAGTTTTGAACCGAGTTGTTGCTGTAACTGGGCCTTGATGGCTGGCCATGCCAATGCCACCGTCTGATTGTTCAGGGTATTTAGAGCTTGAGTGACTTCTTCTGGCAGAAAATGCTCACCGTACAGCGCCATCATCTGGCCAATTTTAACGATAGACCCTTTCAGCTTGCCAATTTCTGCTACCAGATAATCGGCCTGTTCTTTCATGGCTTTTTTACGTTTTTTTTCTTTTTCTTCTTCGCTTGAGAACATGGAGCTTGCACTAGAAGCCGCCCAACGCGTGCCTGCCAGCAAGGATGCCTTTGCGATCGATAAGCGTCGATCCATAGAGGAGGTTTTCAGTTGTTTAAGCTTATCGTTCTGATCTGACATGTAAACTCGATCCTTTCATCATCAGCATGAAGCAGAATAAATCATTGTAAGGGATAGTAGCGTTTCTGCACGTATTAAAAAAGTTTAAGCCGCTGAATTCATAGTAAAAGCTAGGCAAGCTTTCATTTATTCACCAACTTGTATCAGTTTAGACAGGGCATTATGCCATTTGAAATTGGATTTTTAATTCGGATCGTTGTTGTAACTGTTGTTTATTTGTTTGAATATGTTGATGAATCAGGCGCTGTACGCTGTCATGCATGAAGCCCAAAGCATAGCCTTTTACAATCACAATACTTGGCAAGCCAAAAAACAGATATTTAGCATCGTCCAATGTCGCATTGGTAAATACGCCATGTTGCATTAAGGTCGACTGCAAAAATACCTTTTCTTGCTGCACCTGACTGGAGGCTTTATCATTCCAGTAATTCTGGCGCATCGCCATAAGATTATTGTGCTTATAGCTCATAGATCTGGGCTCATTTGAAGATTGAATGCGGATTATATGTGGGTCATGTGCCAATTTTCAATTGTGCAACTGTTTAATCTTTCATTCCGAGAAAGGCATAGGATTTTTGTCTGGACTGCGTTAATATCAGTGGATAATTTAAACAATATTGATTGTTAAACATTTATTGGGATTGTACCGGTTTCGGTCAAGGGGAAGTTATGCGTCTTGCATGGTTTTTAGTTGCAATTTTTGCGGGTACTGCGGTTCAGACACAGGCTGCTGTTGGGTATTCCAAGGAATATACACAGTGCATGAATTTTAGTTATGGTAATACACCCAAAGCGGAAAAATGCCTGGAAAAAGAGCTGAAAGTTCACAATAAACGTCTGAAGAAAAACTATAAAACTTATCTTAAATTGAATCCGAACCAGACCGCCGCCATTCGCAGTCAGCATGTATTGTGGGAGCGTAAACTGTCCCAGCAATGTAACTTTAGAATGTCAGGAAAATATGCCAAGCAGCAACAGGGTCAATGTATGCTGGCTTTGATCATGGATCAGGCTAATCTTTATCAATCTCGTTCTTATGCGTCCGGTTTTCGATAAGTCGTCATACCATTAACATGGATATTTAACAAAAACACCTCTGAATAAAGTAAACATTTATCTGCATAATCGCTCACAAAAACAGGAGTTTTATAATTTTTGTGAGCGTAGAGAATTCGTGTTTTTCATGCTTTTAGCATTATAAAAGCAGGCAAAACAAGGTATCATAAGGCGTTTAAAAAAATGACCTTGGAGACGCCTTAAGTGGATCGACCGACTATTAGCCCTGAACATATGCAGGAAGCCGCTGAAAATTTAACCACCATTCGTGATTTTATTCGTTTTGGTGTGACAGCATTACGTCAATACGATGCACATTTGGGCCAAGGCACAGAAGATTATTTTGCTGAAAGTTCAGCGCTAGTGCTGCAAACCCTGTCGCTAGAATGGAAAGCGGACGCTGAAATTTTAGATGCCAAATTATTACCAAGTGAAAAAGCCGAATTTTTAAGTCTGCTGGAACGCCGTATTAATGAAAAAGTACCAACTTCATATTTATTGAACCTGGCTTACTTCGACGGTAAACCTTATTACGTTGATGAGCGCGTGCTAATCCCTCGTTCACCGATTGCTGAACTGATTCAGAACCGTTTTGCCCCGTATTTCCTGGGCGAACATGGTCAAATGGGTGAGGCAGTCAACAACTTGCCGGAAAACCCGAATCCAAAGACGCCTCAACGTATTCTAGATATGTGTACCGGTTCAGGCTGTATCGCGATTGCCTTGGCTTATGCTTTCCCTGAAGCGGAAGTGGATGCGACTGATATTTCCAAAGAAGCCTTAGAAGTTGCGCAAATCAATACTGAGCATCATGACAAGCAATATCAGATCGCTTTGCTTGAATCAGATCTGTTTGAAAAAATTCCAGCCGAAAATCAATACGATTTAATCGTATCTAATCCGCCGTATGTCGATGCGGAAGATATGGCGGATTTGCCTGAGGAATTCCATCATGAGCCTGAGCTTGCGCTTGCTGCAGGTCAGGATGGTCTGGATCTGGTACGTAAAATGCTGGCTCAAGCTGCAGATTATCTGACTGAGAATGGCCTGATCGTGATCGAAGTGGGTAACTCAGAATGGGCAATGCGCCAAAACTTCAATTCGGTTGATTTCTACTGGTTGCAATTCCAGAAAGGTGGTACTGGTATCTTTGCATTGACTGCAGAGCAATGCCGTACCTACCGTGATTTATTTATTCAGTCTATTGCATAAGGAGTCGTTTGACATGGCAGGTAATAGTATAGGGCAACTGTTCCGTGTAACGACTTGTGGTGAATCTCATGGTGTTGGCCTGATGGCCATCATCGATGGGGTTCCACCCGGCATTGAGCTGACTGAAGCTGATTTGCAAAAGGATCTGGACCGCCGTAAGCCGGGTACATCGAAATTTGCAACCCAGCGTAAAGAACCCGATGAAGTAGAAATTATTTCCGGTGTGTTTGAGGGTAAAACCACGGGTACTTCAATTGGTTTGTTAATTCGTAATACGGATCAAAAATCGAAAGACTACGGCAATATCGCACAAACTTTCCGCCCGGGTCATGCTGACTATACCTATACCCAAAAGTATGGTTTCCGTGACTACCGTGGCGGTGGTCGTTCAAGCGCACGCGAAACCGCAATGCGTGTTGCAGCGGGTGCCATTGCCAAGAAATTCCTTTTCGAGAAATTTGGCATTGAGATTCGTGGTCATGTAACCCAGATCGGTACTGAAAAAGCAGAGAAACTGGACTGGAACGAAGTTCCAAACAATCCGTTTTTCTGTGGCGATGTGGATGCAGTACCGCGTTTTGAAGCGCTGGTGACGTCTTTGCGTGAGCAAGGCACCAGTTGTGGCGCTAAACTTGAGATCATTGCATCTAAAGTGCCAGTGGGTTGGGGCGAGCCAGTCTTTGATCGTCTAGATGCTGACATTGCGCATGCCATGATGTCGATTAATGCCGTTAAAGGTGTCGAAATCGGTGATGGTTTTGGTGTCGCTGAACAGTTTGGTCATGAAAGCCGTGATGAACTCACCACAGAAGGCTTCCTGGCCAATCATGCTGGCGGTATTTTAGGTGGTATTTCTAGCGGTCAAGACATCCGTGTTGCGATTGCGTTGAAACCGACTGCATCTATCACCACGCCAGGTAAAACCATCAATATTGATCGTGAAGATACTGATGTGTTGACCAAAGGTCGTCATGATCCTTGCGTAGGTGTGCGTGCAACCCCGATTGCTGAAGCGATGCTGGCGATTGTGCTGATGGATCACTTCATGCGTCACCGTGCGCAAAATGCCGATGTTGTTGCGCCATTTGCACCGATTGAACCTAAATAATTTGCTTTAACTTTAAAGTGAAATTGTTTTAAAGTCAGACTCCGGTCTGACTTTTTTTATTTATAAAATGAATCACTATAAAAATATACGATTGGCGAGCAAGGCTGATGTTCAGCAACTTACTATGCTGATTAATACAGCTTATCGTACTCGGGGTGGATGGACCACAGAAGAAGGAATGATCCAGGGTGATCGTATTCAAGAAAAACAGTTATATGACTTGCTCAATTTAGAAAATTTTCAGCTCTTTGTGTTGGAAATTGATAATAAGCTTCTTGGTTGTATTGGCGTGAGCTTAGGACAGCAAGTAGCAGAGATTGAAAGCTTTGCTGTTGCACCTGCTGAGCAAAACTCGGGTTATGGCAAGCAATTATTGGACTTTGCCGAATCCCATATTTTCAAAATATTTAAAAAGAAAGTGATTCAGATGTCAGTATTAAATGTCCGTATTGAACTGCTGGCATATTATCAGCGCCGTGGCTATCAGCTGACCGAAAAGATTGAAGCATATCCACTGGGTCAAAATGTCGGAGAACCGTTGATTCCGTTACATTTGCTGATTTTAGAAAAAATCAGCAAATCAATATGATTAGTTGATGAAAATTCAAGCTTTTTACTGCTTAAATTGAGTAGTGGGAAAGCTCCTGAACATGCTAAGTTTTCTGTTCAGTCTAAGTGACTTAAGATTAGGCAGAAAACAGACCAGGATGTCATATGCTGCATATTATTTTAACTTCTTTATTTCCTCTCATCGGACTGATCAGCTTTGGCTATTTACTTAAGCGCAGGCAATGGTTGAGTGATGATTTTTGGCGAGGCGCAGAAAAGTTAAATTATTATGCACTGTTTCCGGTGATGCTGTTTTTAAATCTGGCCACTGCCAAGATTCAAATGGATGTCATTCAGGATGTAGTACTGGTCGTATTTAGCATCATGGCTGTGGTCAGTATTGCGCTGTATATCTTGCGCCAAATTTACCGAATTTCCTATGCGCGTTTCGGCGTCTATGTTCAAGGTTTACTGCGCTTTAATACCTATATTGGCCTTGCTGCTGTCAGCGCCTTATTTCAGCAGCAGGGTATGACTATTTTCGCTGTGATCATGGTGCTGTGTATTCCTTTGGTGAATATCTTGTCAGTGCTGGCATTTACCCGTAGCCACGATATGCAGCTGAAAAAAATCGTCCTGGATTTGTCTAAAAATCCATTAATTTTAGGCTGTATAGTGGGTGGTTTATTTAATCTTTCCGGTTTGTCACTCTGGACTGGAACAGAGCAGTTCCTTAAACAGATTGCACTGTGCAGTTTGCCGCTCGGTTTGATGTGTGTGGGAGCAGCCTTACAGTTTCAGGGTTTTCAGCGTGATGTATTGCCACTCAGCCTGATAACCTTTGGTCGCCTGTTCGGAATGCCGCTGATTGCATTTTTAGTGTGTAAAATTTTCCAGATTGATGCATTAACTACTCAGGTATTGGTCTTGTTCTTTGCACTTCCTACCGCCTCAGCTTTGTATGTCTTAACCCGGGTGTATGGTGGCGATAGTGAGTTAATGGCTAGTATTATCAGTGTACAAACAGTGGTCGCAGCAGGAAGCTTAGTACTGATGCTTTCTTGGATTATCTAAAATTCTAGAATAAATGATAAAAGTCTAAATTTTGCTTTGGATGACATATACTTTGAATTATTAAAATAGCCTAAGCAAATGTTGAGTTCTATTTAAGCGCCAAAATTAAATAAGTTCTGGAATTTTATAAAGGGTAGAACTTACTCGTTTTACTTACGGCAGCAAAATCTAAAAATTTAATATCTAGGCAATATCCTCTATCACACATGTATACTGTTAATTAAAAAAAAGAATCATGGATAAATTCACGTGAATTAACATAAATAAAAACTGTGTTTCTCCTAAAAATGGTATATAAATTGCTCATGATAATAAAACATTATTGCAGGAGAGAAATGCTTCTGCATTCGCCGAAGGAGCAAGTTCCCAGGAAACTCTCAGGCAAAAGGACTGTGATAATGGATAAAAACTCTGGAGAGAAGTGTTCAATCACTCACCGAAGGGGAAGGTGGCCGCATTGATGTGCAATGTATCTACCGAAGCTCTCAGGTACACATGACAGATGGGAAAAGACATCAATACAATCAAGGAGGTGTCTATGCGTCATGTCGTGGTGATTGGGGCCGGTATTACCGGAGTAACCACAGCTTATGAGCTGGCACAATCAGGCTATCAAGTGACTGTGGTTGATCGGCATCTTTATCCGGCAATGGAAACATCCTTTGCCAATGGCGGCCAGCTTTCTGCCTGTAATGCCGAAGTATGGAACCAGAAAGCCACGGTACTCAAAGGCATCAAATGGATGTCACAAAAAACCGCACCACTTTTGCTCAATCCTTCTTTCAGTGTGCATAAATACAGCTGGCTCATGGAATTTCTGGGCAATATCAAACATTATGAAGCCAATACCCGAGAGACTGTACGGCTGGCTTTACTGGCAAGAGCACGCTTATTTGAAATTGCCGAAACAGAAAATATTGATTTCAATTTAGAAAAACGTGGAATTTTACATTTTTATCATAACAAGACAGATTATGATGTTGCGATCAAAGTCAATGATCTGTTGTGTAGCGGTGGTCTGGAGCGCAATGCCATTTCCAATGCAGAAATCAAGCAGATCGAACCTGCATTAACTGGCGATTATTATGCAGGATTTTACTGTCAGAGCGATGCCACCGGGGATATTCATAAATTTAGTACCGGTTTGGCCAAAACCTGTATGCAAAAAGGCGTGAAATTTGAGTTTGGTCAAGATGTTTTTGTTGTTGATCATCAGGCTCAGAATATTCGGGTTAAATGCAAACCTAGTACTGAAAATGTCCATTCCTCTCCAGAGGATGTTCTGGAAATTAATGCAGATGCCATTGTGGTCTGTGCAGGGGTTGGCAGCTATCAATTGGCTGAAATACTTGGTGAACGAGTCAATGTCTATCCAGTCAAAGGCTACTCGATTACCGTGCAACTGAATGATGAGCAGAGCCAGAACAACGCACCTTGGGTCAGTCTGCTAGATGAAAGTGCGAAAATTGTCTTGTCACGCCTAGGCAAGGATCGTTTGCGTGTTGCAGGAACAGCCGAGTTTAATGGCTATAACCGGGATATTCGTGCTGACCGAATTCAACCTTTAATTGACTGGACCAATCGTAATTTTGACCTGTGTACTGAGCATGTTGTTCCGTGGGCAGGCTTACGCCCCATGATGCCAAATATGATGCCTGTGGTACGCCGTGGCAAACATGAGCGGGTCTTTTACAATACCGGACATGGTCATCTGGGCTGGACTTTATCAGCTGCAACGGCTGCGATGATTAGTCAGGAAATTGCGCAATACTATCCAGCTTAAATTGATAGCCCGCTTGCGGGCTATTTTTTACATCAAAGATATCATTTTATATAACAATAAATTTTAATATTTTTAAATTAAATCAATCATATAGTCGATAAATACCGGTAAATCGTTCACAGCCTTTCTGCTGGCTACTGACCGCTAAAATGGCTTTACTATAGTTAAACTCATAGCGGCAGTCATTTTCATTATCGGTGATCTGGTTTTTTGTCTCAGGCGTGGTATAGGCTAAAAAAGGAACGGTCTGCTTCTCGGTCCGGTTATTTGGATTACGATATGCCAGGCCTTCAATCTTGATCCGGTCTTTGGTCAGTTGATGAATCTTGAGATGCACGGGCTGCTTGGCGATTTGTCCCTGTTCAAACTTAATATAATGCTGGGTCAGACTTTGATTCAGTGAAATATAGACATTTAAATCATCTAAACGCCATTCAAACTGCTGTTTAAAACAGTCTAGCGTTTTGCATTGCTGTAAGCGGGTCGCCCATAGTTGTTGGCTATCTTGTAATAAACGCACAGGTGCATCAGTAATCAGAAAAGCAGTAAAGTATTGGTCTGTGAGTTTTTCACGAGATTCAGCCAGCGATGCTGAGCAGACTTTATTCATGGCAGCCGTTTTTTTGCTGTCATCGCTACAATCCATTGTGATCGCTGAGCTACCCGTAGAAATCGTCCCCAGACCGAGCATCAGGCCAATTATTTTCAACATATTTATATCAGTTTTCAGTAGCATGATCGCTTATACTTTCACTGTGTTACGCTTGGTCTAACTATAGCGAAATAGAAAGCAAGTGTACAAGATTTCAATGGGCTATTTCTAAAGGATGTATAAGGTGATCGCACAAATTCGTATTGGCCAGGGGCTGGATGTGCATGCATTTGAAGAAGGTGATTTTGTCACTCTGGCAGGCATTCAAATTCCGCATACTCACGGTCTGAAAGCACATTCGGATGGTGATGTAGTGCTGCATGCACTCTGTGATGCTTTGTTGGGTGCTTTGGCGCTCGGAGATATTGGCCAGCATTTCCCAGATACAGATCCTGAGTTTAAAGGTGCAGATAGTCGGGTATTACTCAAGCATGTTTATCAGCTAATTCTGGATCGTGGTTATCACCTGAATAATGCCGATATTACCGTGGCCTGTGAACGTCCAAAACTGGCGAAACACAATTTGGCCATGCGTCAAAGTATTGCAGATGTCTTGGATATTGATGTGACTCAAATCAGTATTAAAGCCACCACCACTGAACAGTTAGGTTTTACCGGTCGTCAGGAAGGCATTATGTCGATGGCAACCGTGTTATTGAGCCATAGTAAATAAAATCAGGCAAAATAATTTGGATTAATTAAGGAAAGTTCCAGTTCCTGCGTTGCTTTACGGCCTTGTAACTGTAGGGCAACTGCATGCATTAAACCAGTCCAGGTTTCATTTGGTTCCCAGATCTGATGCAAGTATTCTTGTGCTGTAGGTAGATCCATATCCATATAGTACTGACGATATAAGTACATCAGACAGCTGACATGGTAGTTTTGCGAACAATGTACCCAGACCATTTGCTCTTTTACCAGATGATCGATCAGATCCAGTACCAGCAGGCATTGATTGTCTGAAGGGGTTTCCCAGGAAATCGGAACCTGAATATAGTTCAGTCCCAGCTCAAGGCAAATTTTATCTTCATGCGGCAGATACTGTTCGCTATCGGTCAACGCCACATTGATGACTGTAGATACACCGTATTCTTTCATCAGCTGTAATTGGGTAGTGGTCGGTTGACCGGAGCTAAACAGATGTTCGTGTATGAACTGAAAATTCTCAATCTGGCTTAATGCCGTTTCAATATCATTCATCAGATAAATTTTCCTTGTTCTAGAAATGCAAACGCCATCTTGGCGATGGCGTTGGTCAGATCATTTAACGATTAGGTAAAATGTCTTTCAATGCCTCATGCATGTCGAGTAAAACTTTTTCAGTCGTTTCCCAGTCGATACAGCCATCCGTAACGGATTGACCGTATTCCATATCATTCAGGTTCGCCGGAATGTCCTGACGACCACCCTTAAGATGACTTTCTACCATAATACCAACAATTGACTTGTTTCCATCAAGAATTTGTTCGGAAATGTTTTTAAGTACAAGTGGTTGCAGGTACGGGTCTTTGTTAGAGTTGGCGTGGCTGGCATCAATCATGATCTTGGTGCTGACTTTGGCCTTGGCTAGAGCAGCTTCTGCATCGGCAACCGAGCCTGCATCGTAGTTCGGCTTGCCATTACCGCCACGCAGTACCACGTGAGCATAAGGATTGCCTGAAGTGCGAATCACAGCCACCTGGCCTTGATCATTCAGACCGAGGAAGCTGTGACCATGTTTCACAGATTGCATCGCATTGGTCGCGACCGTTAAACCGCCATCAGTACCATTTTTAAAGCCGACTGGTGAAGAAAGACCAGAAGACATTTCACGATGGGTCTGGCTTTCTGTGGTACGTGCACCAATTGCTGACCATGAAATCAGGTCTTGGTAATACTGTGGCGAGTTTGGATCAAGTGCTTCAGTGGCACATGGCAAGCCCATTTCATTCAGTTCAAGTAATAGCTTGCGACCGATACGCAGACCTTTTTCAATATTGAATGAATCATTCATGTCTGGGTCATTGATCAGGCCTTTCCAGCCTACGGTAGTCCGTGGTTTTTCAAAATAAACCCGCATCACGATGTATAAGCTGTCTTTAACTTTTTCGCTCAGTACTTTTAAGCGTTCAGCATATTCATGCGCCGCCGCCGGATCATGGATAGAACAAGGGCCAATTACAACGAACAGGCGTTTGTCTTCACCATCCAGAATTTTACGAATCGTTTCACGACCATGCAGTACGGTTTGATAAGCAGTTTCAGTCAACGGTAACTCTGCTTTAAGCTCAGCAGGGGTTACAAGAGGAATCATGCTGTGGATATTCACGTCATCAATATCTGATGCTGAAATAGGATTTGACTGTTGTGTATTCATTGCCGTCACTGGTTCGATCATACAAAAGGTTGTTTAATAGCCCGAATATAACATGAATGATGCGTCACTTTGTTATAAAAAAGATGAATACTTCTTTGAAAAAAAAGTGATGAATCGGATAGTTAACTTAAACGGACGGGGAATTTTGGCTCACAATTATCATTGCTGTTTCAGCAGGTTGAGCCGGTTTTGATTTCACAGGATTAATCATGAAATTCACACCCAGCGCAAACAGGGTAATGCCTAAAATTTTGCGGATCAGTTTTTCTGGCATACGTGAACTGAGTAAAGTGCCGACAATAATCGCTGGAATAGATCCCACCAATAACCACATGAGCAGCATGAAATCGACATTGCCTGAAGACATATGACCCAGCCCTGCAACCAGGGTCAGTAACACTGCATGCACAACATCTGAGCCAATGATACGAATCATCGGCAGATTCGGGAACATCACTACAAGTGCCATGATGCCAAATGCGCCGGCACCCACTGAAGAGAGCGTGACAAATATGCCCAAGATAATGCCCATGATGATAATGGCTACGCGCTTTTCCTTGGCTTGCAGCTTTACTTTTTCCAGATCTTGGGTCATATCCGGTAGTTCTTGTTTTCTGTATTTATTAAAAAGATTTTCGATCTGGCTACGAAACAGAATGGATAAGCCGGTAATGGTTAGCATAAAGCCCAATACCATGGTCAGGACGGCCTTGTAATGCGTTGATTGGCTCAGATAGTTATCAAGAACCCAATGTGTTGCAAAAGATGCGGGAATACTGCCAACGGCCAGCCAGATCACAATCGGCCAGACAATATTCATTTTCTTGGCATGCACAAACGAGCCACAGAATTTAGAAATCGCGGCATAGAGCAGGTCAGTACCAATCGCGATATGCGGTTCAATCCGGAATAAACTGATAAGAATTGGCGTCATTAATGAACCACCACCCACACCGGTGACACCTACACAAAAACCTACCAGAACGCCTGCTAAAATAAATTCAATCGGACCAAACATGCATATATGCCAAAATCAAAAAACGAGCATATCTTATGACTTTTGGATATAAGTCGTTGTCTTGATTATTGATTTACTTATGCATAAAAAAGATAAAGCTAGGTGAAGAATATTAGCTGATCTTTCATGTTTATTCACTGGAGTATGTATAAAGTGCGAATATGATGATTGATTTTAACTGCCCGATTTAACCCATTTTTGTCTAATTTAATGTAGCTGTAAATGTCGATTTAATTCTTGTTATGCAAGCTCGATCATTGACTAAGTCATTCTAAACGGTGAGTTTCTTAAAATGAGAAGATGCTTAAGCTTCTTCCGGAATAGCCACAGGATTATGTTAGAATCCAGATTCAATAAATTTCCATGCGGATCTGAGAGGAAACCCACTTGCTAAATCGAAAACTTAAAATTGGAATCGTGGTCGGTGAAGTTTCTGGAGATACGCTTGGCGCAAAATTGATTCGCCGTTTTCGTGAGCAAGGCATTGATGCTGAATTTGAAGGTATCGGTGGTCCACAAATGATCGCGGAAGGTTTTAAAAGTTATTATCCGATGGATATTCTGTCGGTGATGGGCATTGTCGAAGTTTTAAAAGATATTAAAAAACTGTTTGCTGTGCGGGATGGTCTGGTGGAAACCTGGACTAAAGATCCGGTCGATATTTTTATCGGGATTGATGCGCCTGATTTTAACCTGCGTTTGTCAAAAACCATTAAACAAAAACAGTTACCGATTAAAACCGTGCAATACGTCAGTCCTTCGGTCTGGGCATGGCGTCAAGGCCGTATACATGGCATTAAAGCCAGTATTGATCTGGTGCTGTGCCTGTTTCCATTTGAAAAAGCGTTCTTTAAAAAATGGGATGTTCCTGCAGCTTTTGTCGGACATCCGCTCGCTAGCCAATTGCCGCTTGAAAATCCAATTCTGGAGGCTCAGACAGAATTAGGCCTAGACCCAGATCAGAAATATATTGCATTATTACCGGGAAGCCGCCGTGGCGAGATTGAGCGTTTGGGACCTTTGGTTCTGGATGCAGCTAATACTCTGCATCAAAAATATCCGGATTATACCTTTCTGATTCCTGCGATTAATGATGCACGCAAGCAGCAAATCGAAAGTTTACTGGCCACTTATCCTGAGAGCTTAAAAACCCAAATTCGCTTGATGGAAAATACCAGCGCTGAATCCAAAATTGGCCGTCAGGTCATGAATGCATCCAATATTATTGCACTGGCGTCTGGAACTGCAACGCTTGAAGCGATGTTGCTGCACCGTCCGATGGTGACTTTTTATAAATTGCACTGGCTGACCTATCGAATTGCCAAATTACTGGTAAAAATCCCATATTTTTCATTACCAAATATAATTGCTGGCAAAAAAGTGATTCAAGAACTCATCCAATCCGCTGCTACACCTGAAAATCTGGCAGCTGAAATTGAAAAACTGATGGATATTGAAGCAGCGCAGATTCAGGTTATGCAGCATATCACCATGCACAAGCAGCTACTTTCTGGCAATAGCGAAGATCCGGTCACAGCAGTATTGGCATTAGTCCAGTAATTTTAGTCTGGTAATAAAGACTGGTTCTTCTGACAATTCAGCCGGTATTGGGTCGGCGTCTGTTCAAACTGTTTTTTAAAACTTTGACTAAACGCCGTCTCGGATGAATAACCAACCAGATAAGCGATCTGCTGGATACCAAATCCACTATTTCTCAAATATTGCGCTGCCAGACGCAGGCGGTGCTGTTGCAGATAGGCAAGGGGCGGTTCACCGACAATCTGGGTAAATAACTGGGCGAATTTGGAACGTGACATATGACATTGTTCGGCCAGACTTTCTACAGTCCAGAATTGTTCAGGTTTGCCATGAATCACTGCCAGTGCATTGGATAGTTCCGGATGCGAGAGCGCATTTAGCCAGCTCGAGGCATTTTCCAGGTTTAAAATATAATCACGTACGCATTCAATCAGTAAAATACTGACCAGATGATCCAGAATCTTGTCACGTCCGGGACGAAGCTGCTGGGTTTCCAGTGCCAGAAACTGCAAGCCAACCTGTAACCATTCTGGCGCCGTATCACCCAGAATATGTTGAATATGCAGGTATTTAGGTAATGCACTCAAAAGAGGTTTGGCCATCTGGATATCCAAGCTAGAACGAATAGCCAGTATGAAACTATGCTCCGCCGAATTTTCCCGATTGAGATCAACACATTGCTGTGCATTGCTCTGAAAATAAGGATTAATCGCATGGTGCTCAGAAAAATCGGCATTGTCTGGGCAGGAAACATGATGGGAGGAACCTGCGGGTAATAGCACCAGATCACCTTGTTGCAGCTCCAGTCGATCACCATTCATGAACTTTAATTGCGCCTGTCCTTGTAACAGGATATAGGCCAGCATAAAGGGTTCATGTTGATAGTCAAAGCCGCCCGGATGAAATACATTCAGATAAAGATATTCCGATTTTTCCAGATGAATATCATCAAAAATTTTACTTAAAGCATCCATGCCTAACTCTATTCTTCTGTTTTATTTCATTTAATTGACTATAAATTTTTTAACTTTGTGATTTTAGGCCAGAATTTGGCAGCATGTGCCAAAGACGCTGACATAGCTTTTCTGGACGTTGAATACTGTTCGCTACTGCTGAAATAATCAACTATAAGTGCAGAGTAACATAAAAAAGGAAGGTCGCAATGAATGCCCCTGCACAAATCCAGAAAGCGCAGTTTACGCAGGAAGCGTCGGCACTAAAAGGTGTCAAGCTGGATAAAAAACGTTTTGGCTGGTTGCTCAGCCCAGGTCTGCCTGTGATCGGAATGGGAATTCTGGCCGGTTATCATTTTGGTCCCAAAGCCACTCAAAAAATCTTTGCCATGGGCGGACTATTATTACTGCATGTCATCATTCCGACTCTGGATGCCCTGATTGGCGATGATGCCAATAACCCAAATGATGAGCAGATCAAGGCACTGGTTAACGATCCTTATTATGACCGCATTGTAAAAGCATTTATTCCCTTGCAAATGGCAGCCAATGCCTTTGCCGGTTATGTCGTAAGCCGGCCAAATGTGTCTTTGCTGGATCAGGTACTGCTTGGAGTTTCTATGGGTGCGATTAATGGTGTGGGGGTGAATACCGCACATGAACTCAGCCATCGTCCCCAGAAAAAAGACCATTACTGGTCTCATGCCAGCCTGATGCCTTTGGGCTATAACCATTTCCGGATCGAACATCCTTATGGACACCATAAACGGGTGGCGACACCAGAAGATCCGGCATCTTCAAAAATGGGTGAATCTTTTTACCGTTTCTGGCCACGTACCGTAATAGGCGGATTAAAATCTGCAATCCAGATTGAAAAAAGACGGCTCGAGCGTAAGGGACTGAAATTCTTTAATCAGGAAAATGAGCTGTTTCATGGTTGGGCCATGAGTGCCGGCTATCATGCCTTGATGCTAAAGGCGTATGGCAAGAAAATTATTCCTTATACACTGACACAGGCATTTTATGGCGTTAGCCTGTTTGAGATTGTGAATTATATCGAGCACTACGGACTGAAACGTGGACAGAAAGCGGATGGCAGTTATGAGCGAACCTTGCCGGAACATAGCTGGAATAACAACAATATCGTAACTAATCTGTTTTTGTATCAGTTACAACGGCATTCTGATCATCATGCTTTTCCAAGCCGTCCATTTCAGGCGTTGCGGCATTTTGATGAAGCGCCAGAATTACCCAGCGGTTATGCAACCATGCTGATTCCAGCCTTGATTCCACCTTTATGGTACAAAATCATGGATCAGCGGGTATATCAGCATTATCAGGGCGATCTGACGAAAGCTAACATTTTGCCTTCCAAACGTGCCAAACTTTTTAAAAAGTTTGATGTGCAAGAATCCGCAGCTTGATGATTCAAAAAATAAAATGCGCCTAATACAGATAATGCTGATCAGTTAAGGAGTTTAGAAATAAACTCCTTAATTTTTAGCGGAGCCTTATTGTTTTAAATCAAAATTTTGCAGCTCATTTGTTACTTTGGTTTCGCCCAAAGTAACCAAAGGCATTTTTCATCCGCAAAACTCGTCAGCCCCTATCAACTAACAAATTTATCGCAGAAACAATCATTTTTTAATGTAGTCCGGCCTCAAACAGTTGCGGATGACTTTTCTACATATCAAATACAGCCATGAATCTAAAAAAGAAAATGCCAGTCAATTTTGTAAGTGACTGGCATTACCTAATACAGGCGCATTTTTTGATAAATTCTGTCTAGAACCAGTCGCTTTGCATATTCAGGCAAGTATCATCCATATTCATCAATAATTTGGCCTGATGCTCAATTTCAGGGAGTTCCCAGCGAATAAAATATTGAGCTGCTTGAATTTTCCCTGCCAGAAAAGTCTGATCTTCTGCCTGCGAAGATGTGCCAAACTTGAGTTGAGCTTGATTCGCCATTTCTAGCCAGAGCCAAGATAGAATAGTTTTGCCCATCATATCCAGATACAATCCTGAATTGGCCAAAGCGTCACTGACTTTTCCTTGATGTAAGGCCTGGCCTAAAACCTGAGTAGTTTTTTGTACAGTCGCCAGATGCTGTTTGTAGATCTCTGCGAGTTCCACTATCTTAGGTTCATGAGTCTCTGACAAGGTCTTCTGGATGCGCTGCATGAGCAGATTTAGCCCTTTGCCATTATGCTGCCAGAGTTTACGTCCCAGCAGATCCAGAGATTGAATACCGTAAGTGCCTTCATGAATCGGATTGAGTCGGTTATCACGATAACATTGCTCCACCGGATATTCACGGGTATAACCCGCGCCGCCCAAGACCTGAATGGCCAGATCATTGGCTTTCGGACCATAGGCAGAAGGGAAAGATTTGACCACCGGGGTAATGAGATCAAGCAGAATTGCACTATCTTCATCTTGAGCTGCCTGAAGTTCATCAATTAATCGGGCTGCAAATAAGCAAAGTGCCAGCGAACCTTCTACATATGACTTTTGCGCCAGTAGCATGCGTTTGACATCGGTATGTTCAATGATATTCACTGGTTTCGAGTCAGGTGTTTTTTCATGAACTGGCCGGCCTTGCGGACGGTTTTTAGCATAATCCAGAGATTCCAGATAGCCACGATAACCAATCATGGCTGCGCCCAGACCGACACCCACACGTGCTTCATTCATCATCTTGAACATATATTTTAAGCCATGACCGGGTTCACCAATTAAATAGCCTAAGCAATTATCATTTTCTCCAAAGCTTAAAACTGTAGATGTAGTACCTCGATAGCCCATTTTGTGCAGTAAGCCAGCCAGCTGTACATCATTAGTTTCACCGAGTGAACCATCCTCGTTGGTTTTGAATTTTGGTACGATAAACAGGGAAATTCCTTTCACGCCTTGCGGCGCATCCTGAATCCGCGCCAAGACCAGATGCACAATATTTTCGGTAATGTCCTGATCGCCACCCGAAATAAACATTTTCTGGCCTTTAATTTTATAAATTCCATTTCCCTGAGGAATGGCTTTAGTGGTCAGATCGCCCAAAGAGGAACCTACATTCGGCTCTGTCATGGCCATGGTGCCAGCAAAGCGGCCACTCAACATATGCGGTAGGAATATTTGCTTTTGTTTTGGGGAGGCAAAAGCCTGTATCAGGTTCGCCGCAGCGGCCGTTAGAAAAGAATAAGCCACGGTGGACGGATTGGCCGACATAAAATACGCATTGCAGGCCATATTCACCAAAGTGGGCAGTTGCATGCCACCATCTGCATAATCATGCTGGGCGCAAAGCAGGCCGGCATCGGCAAACTGTTGCCAGGCTGTCTTCACTTCATCAATGGTTTTGACCTGTTTGCCATCAAAGTTCGGTTCTTGTTGATCAGCTTTGGCATTATGCGGTGCAAAATAATCAGTCGCGATACCTTTTGCCGTTTCCAGAATACTGTCGAAAGTATTTTTGTCATGATCCTGATAGCGTTGCAGTTTAGTCAGCGCTTCAAGTTTGAATACGTCATAAAGCTGGAAATGCAGATCTTTATCATTAATCAGTTGGGTCACGGTACTATCCTGAATGTGCAATCCTTGAGATAGCATCAAGACTAGCAGTTGCTTTTATTGAGCAGGATTGTCAATAATGACATGAATCGGGTGAAAAGTGACAATTAGTAAAGTATGCAACAGGTGGTGATTTTAGGCTTTCATGGGGCTCTGGCTTCGGCCATTACGGGTGTGGTCGATTTATTTACAATGGCTGGCGTAAGCTGGAACCGGATCCAGCAGCAGGACGTACAGCGCCTGTTTAAGGTGAGTATCGCCAGTCCGGAGGGACATCCGATTCGGTGTATCAATGGGCTGCAGTTGCAGGCACATTTTTCTTATCAAGAGATTCAAACTGCAGATATTCTGGTGGTACCGACCATCGCTGCACCGATTCAGGATGTATTGCAACAGAATCCAGAACTGATTCATTTTTTAAAATCTGCACATGCAGAGGCGACTTTAATTGCAGGAAACTGTACGGGGAATTTTTTTCTGGCAGAAGCAGGCATTTTAGATGACCGGATTGCAACAACACATTGGGGTTTTCAGGAAGTGTTTCGTTCACGCTATCCTAAGGTGAAACTGAATGCCGATCTGATGATTAGCCGGGATCAGAATATCTATTGTGCAGGTGGAGGCCTGGCCTGGTTTGACCTAGGTTTGCATCTGATTGAGCGCTTGTATGGCTTTGAGGTGGCCATGCAATCGGCTAAATCTTTCGTAATTGATTACCGCCGTGATAGCCAGTTGTCTTATTCATTGCTGAATATTGGCCAGCCGCACCATGATGAACTGGTACAAAAAATCCAGAACTGGCTAGAGCAGCATTTTCATGAAGATTTTAGTTTGAACCAGCTGGCAGAGCAGTTTAATGTGACTGGCCGAACCCTGATTCGACGCTTTAAACAAGCCTTAGACATACCGCCCAATCAATATCTACAAGCGATCCGGATTGAAGCCGCACGTAAACGACTGGAAGAAACCGATCAAGCTGTGGATGTGATTATGCAAAATGTCGGCTATCAGGATCCAAGTTCATTCCGCCGTTTATTTCATAAAAAAACCGGTCTGACGCCGTTGGAATATCGGCGCCGGTTTAGTCGGCGCTTTTAAAAGCTTTTAATGAGAAGGTTGTACTTTTCCTGCTTTACGGCCATGCAGAAGGTAATACCAGGCCAGACAGCTTAGGGTGAGCAGCGCCGAGAACAGATAAAGCTGGCGATAACCAATCTGGTCCAGCAGCATACCCAGGAAATACGGGCCAAAACCAAGACCGGCATCCAGGGCAATAAAGAAGGTTGAGGTTGCTAGACCCATACGCTGCAATGTTGTACTTTTCACCGCAATGGTTTGACACACCGACTGGATATTCCCAAAACCAAAACCGAGTAACGCTGCACTAGAGAGTAACATCACAGAGTTTTGTGCTTGGCTTAAAAGCAAAATCCCTAATGCCATAATCACAATGGCAGGATAGATAATGATATTTTCGCCTTTACGGTCCATGAGCGGGCCGGTAAAAGGACGCGAAAGCAAAATGGCAAAAGCATACATCAGGAAGAAAAAAGATGCTGCTTCGACCAGATTAATTTCTTTGGCATAAAAGTGAATAAACGACAATATGCCTGAATAAGAAGTAGCCACCAGCAGTACAATCAGTGCAATCGGTAGCGCATTCGGTTCAATATATTGGGCTAGTTTGCTGGTGCTTTGCGAAGTAGAATCTGCCGACGAATGACTTGCCTTAAGGCGTGGTGGCTGGATAAATAGCCCACAGATCAGGCAGCTGAGCGCAACAATACTGGTAAAGATGAAAATTACCTGATAATTAAAATTTGTCATCAGCCAGATTCCGACAAAGGGACCAATCGCTGTGCCAAGGGTGCTGCTCATGCTGAAATATCCAATTCCTTCACCACGCCGTGTGGCAGGAATGGTCTGTGCAATCACTGTACCCAGTACAGTAGAAGCCATACCCATCATAAAGCCATGTATCAGACGGATGCCCAGTAAAACTTCCAGCTTGGCCGGAATCATATACAGTCCGGAAAAGAGCAGAAAGCCAGTCAGGCCAATGACAAGCGTATTTTTCAAACCCAGCCGATTCAGTAATTTTCCGATCAATAATCGTCCAAATAACGTACCCACAATAAACAGACCGGATACCAGACCGGCTTGAGCAGTCGACGCACCTAACTCAGCAACCGAGTAGCCGACAATCACAATCACCAGCAAGTAGAACACCAGAACCAACTGGAAATTCACCAGACTGATCAGGATAAAATTGGGCGTCCATAAAGGCGTTTCTTGTTCTTGACTCATTGAGGTCTGTCCTGAGATGAGGAATGTAACTGCTGAATGAGTTGCATTAAGGTATTTTTACTGCCTTCAAGATCATCTGATTCAATGTGCTCAAGCAACTGATCTTCAAATGCATCGATCTGTTTGGAACACATCGCAAAGGTCTCAATTCCTTGCTCACTCAACTTGAACAGCTTTTGACGTTTGTCTTCAGTTTCGAGTTGGGCAATCAGATCGAGTTCAACCAGTTGCTGAATCCGCTTAGTAATACCGGGCTTGGATACATTGAGATAACTGGAAATATCTACCAGCGTGCATTGTTGCTTTGACTGGATGACGTATAACACCTGCCATAAGGAATAATTTAATTGAGATGACAACAAGATCGTATTGATCTCATCGCTCATCAGTCGTGCGCAGCGTAATAACAGCGTACGAAGTCGGGGAGATTCGGAAAACATATGGTTAGTTAACCTGGGTAACTAAATTTACGCCTAATTTACGCCTGTTTTATCCAAAGCTCAAGAGAAGACTTTTAAAAATTATTCAAAGCAATATTTTATTTGCCAGCAGCGTTTACACAGTTTAACCTGATTAAAAAATAATCAACAAAAGACTACATACTTTTTATAACAGCCACGCCTAAGCTAGCCATGTCACTAGAAAAATTCATGACTTAAAAATTGAAGGGCAAAGATGCCAAATAACAATGCATAGGTGAAGCTTATGACTCTGGGTTTAACTGCATTAGAGTTAGCACGAATACAGTTCGCCTTTACTGTATCTTTTCATATCATTTTTCCGGCAATTTCAATCGGCTTGGCCAGCTTTCTGGCCATTCTGGAATGGCGCTGGCTCAAAACTCAAAACCCGATTTTTCAGGATCTATTCAAATTTTGGGTAAAAATTTTTGCTGTGGCGTTCGGGATGGGCGTTGTCTCTGGTGTGGTCATGAGCTACCAGTTTGGAACCAACTGGAGTGAGTTTTCCCGGGTAGCAGGCAGTGTAACTGGACCTTTACTGGCCTATGAAGTACTCACCGCTTTCTTTCTGGAAGCGGGCTTTCTGGGCATCATGTTATTTGGCTGGGGACGGGTAGGACCAAAGGCGCACTTTTTCTCAACTTTGATGGTTGCGATAGGAACCTGTATTTCCATGTTCTGGATTTTATCGTCTAATAGCTGGATGCAGACCCCACAAGGCTTTGCGATTGAAAATGGCCTGATTGTGCCGCAAGACTGGCTTGCTATCGTGTTTAACCCATCTTTCCCTTATCGTCTGGCCCATATGGCCATGGCTGCCTTTCTGGTTTCCGCCTTACTGGTCGCTGCTACAGCCGCATGGCATCTGATCAAAGGCCGTCGTGATGCACTGGTCAAGACCTCATTTTCCATGGCGATGTGGCTGCTTCTAGTACTAGCACCTTTACAGGTCATCGTCGGTGATATGCACGGTATTAATACCCTTGAGCATCAGCCAGCAAAACTTGCAGCCATGGAAGGGCACTGGGAAACCAATCATAATGAAGGGATGCCCTTATATCTCTTTGGTATTCCAGATATGGAGGCCGAAGAAACCAAATATGCAATCGGAATTCCCAACTTGGGTAGCCTGATTTTAACCCACTCGATGGATGGCAAGGTTACGGGGCTTAAAGACTTTGCGCCTGAAGACCGGCCGAATTCACTGGTGGTGTTCTGGAGCTTCCGGATTATGGTTGGACTAGGCGTATTGATGTTGTTACTGGCGTTATGGGGAGCGTGGGCACGTACCCGTGGTCGCTTTTATGAATCCCGTGCATTGCATCGATTTGCCTTGATTATGGGACCTTCCGGCTTTATTGCCATGCTGGCGGGATGGTTTACCACAGAAGTCGGCCGTCAGCCTTGGGTAGTCTACGGCATCATGCGGACCAAGGATGCATTGTCACCAGTTTCCGCTGAACAGGTGGGGCTAACCCTGATTATTTTTGTAGTCGTCTACTGTGTGGTATTTGGTATCGGGATTTACTACATGTTGCGTCTGATGCACAAAGGTCCCGAGTTTATTCATACTCGACCAGATCATGAATCAGACAGCGATGTAGTGCAGGCCTCGCGTCGGCCATTAAGTAGTATTCGAGAACGTATCGAAGAAGTTCCTGAACAACCGGATCAGGAGGATAAAAAATGATTGATTTATCATTAATCTGGATTGTGATTATTGGTTTGGGTGTATTGATTTATACCATTCTCGATGGTTTCGATCTGGGCATCGGCATCTTGTTTCCTTTTTTCCCACATCAAGATGAACGTGATGTCATGATGAATACCGTGGCTCCGGTCTGGGATGGCAATGAAACCTGGATGGTACTGGGTGGTGCAGGGTTATTTGCAGCTTTCCCACTTGCTTACTCGACCGTACTCTCGGCACTGTATATGCCAATTATTCTGATGGTGATTGCCTTGATTTTCCGCGGCGTGGCTTTTGAGTTCCGCTTCAAGGCAAACCGCAGTAAGCATTGGTGGGATAAAGCCTTTATCGGTGGTTCTGCGATCACCAGTTTCCTGCAAGGCATGATTTTAGGGGCCTATATTCAGGGGATTGAAACCCGAAATGGTGTCTATGTTGGGGGTGGTCTGGACTGGCTCACTCCATTCAGTATTTTCACCGGAATCAGTGTGGTGGTGCTCTATGCGGCATTAGGCTGTGGCTGGCTCATCTATAAAACCGGAGATGACTTACAAGATCGAATGTTTAAACTGATGCCTAAGCTGATTATTGCCTTGCTGATCATATTGGGTGCTGTCAGTATTTATACGCCGTTGACTCATCCTCAGATTGCTGAACGCTGGTTTAGTCAGCCACAATTTACCTATTTTATGCCAGTTCCAGTTCTGGTTCTGCTATTTACCTGGCTGGCCTTACGTGCCTGCAAAAGACGCAGTGAATTAGGTCCATTTACCTATATGCTGGTTCTGGTTTTCCTCGCTTATACTGGATTCTTGATCAGTCTATGGCCATATATTATCCCGCCGAGCGTGACTATCTGGCAGGCTGCAGCGCATGAAAATAGCCAACTATTTGCCTTGATTGGTGCCTTGATCCTGATTCCTATTATTGTGATTTATACTGGTATGTCCTATTGGGTGTTCCGGCATAAGGTCAGGGTCGGCGATGATGGCTATCATTAAGGAGTGGTCATGAAAGGCAAACAGGCATTATGGTTTGTAGGACTATGGCTGGCAGGATTTTTAACGCTGGTCCTGATTGCCGGCGCATTCCGCTTTCTGGTGCATTTGGCTTATTAAATCGGTAAAACTAAAATGAGTGAAAAAAAAGTGATCAGAATGTCCTGATCACTTTTTATCATTTGCAATTCATCTTTGACAAAATCAAATTTACGATTTTACCTGCTTACGATAAACACTTGGACGTACAGGGCGACTGCCTTTCCAAAGGCCTTTTTTCTGTTTCTTAGCTTTATTTTGCAGCTCCATCATATAGCGTAAATGGTTTTTATCTTTGATATATTCTTCATAGACCCACGCTGCACCACGTTTGACAATCTCTTCATTGATATTTTTGCGATAGCGGTAGACCACACCGACACAGCGGCCATAACGGTCAATATCGGTAATCTTGACCCGAACCATTTTATTATTCACCATGCTTTTGACCAGACGCTGCGATTCTTTACCATAGGCTTGCGATGATTCAGGAGCATCAACGAAGGCAAAGCGTAATTTGGTTTCAGAGCGACGAATGTTAAAACGGTAGCAGGTGAGGGTATCACCATCACTTACGGCTTTTACACGGCACCAGTATTTTTTGCCTTTCTTAAAAGGGCGGAAAACATCTTTTAAATAAACTGTAATCTTATGCAGCAGATAATAAGAAAAACACAGCAGTACGAGGCCCAGCACAATTTGCCAGGTGATGGAGAGATTTAACAAAGGCAAGATCCAAATCAGCAAAACCAGCTGTAAAATCACAGCTAAAAGTCGAGCCATTTTAGAGCAAAGCCAGTAGATCTACGGCTTAAAAGCTAATCACTCAGTGTTTAGTTTTGTACCAGCTAAAATAGCCTAAGTATATTTTTCTACTGAAAAGATGAAGATGCAACCATCTAAACTTATATAAAAATAGCCTAAGTAAACTTGCATTCCTTTATAAATAGCCTAAGCAAAAATTTTATAAATTTCACTTCTCAAAAATTGATGTCTTTTATTCTCTTGCAAATCCTTATGCCAATACATCCCCATATTAATTTTCGGCAGTTCCACAGGGACTTCAAAAATATTTAGAGTGGTAGCCAATTGTAAATGCGTCAATACATTTTTAGGAATAGTCAGCATGGCTGTCTTTTGCTGCTCCAGAATTTGCAGAGCAGTTGAGTAATGCTGACAGCGTAAAAAAATCTGTCGTGAATATTGTTTCCGACTTAAATAAATATCTTCAACCAAAACACCAGTACGGCGTGATGACACGCCAATATGAGGTGAGGCAAGATAAATCTGCTCATTCATTTCTGTTAATTGTGTACACACTACAAATTCATCTTGAACCAGACGCTCAAACTGGATTTTTTCAGCAATGTTTTGTTCCAGATCTATGACAAAATCGACCTGTTGAGAGGCGAGGTCTGCTGCTATATTTTTACGGTCCAGCTTCATGCTGCTAAGTTGAATTTCCAGATTGAGTTGTTGAAAGTGCTGAACCAGTCTGGGAAAGATCATTGGCTCAATTTCATCATGTACGGCAATTTTCAAACTCTGAATCATTTCCGGTCTGAAGTGCTGATGCTGTATTGAAATATTTTGAATCGCAAAAAGTGCATTCTTCAGCTCAGGATAGATCTGTTCCGCAAACGGCGTAGGTTGCATTTTGCTGCCAGTACGTACAAATAAATCATCCTGTAAATGCTGTCTTAAACGTTGTAAAGCATGACTGGCAGCAGACTGGCTAACTGATAAAATCTGTGCAGCTTTAGAAATACTGTTCTGCTCATAAATTGCCATAAAAAGCGGATAAAGGTTAATGTCGATACGATGAAAATTTCGCAGGTCCATGACTGTTTTAGAATGAATGCTATGCATAATAATGTATGGAGTAAAATCATTTTATTCATAATAGGTTTTGGGTTAAGGTGTTGTAAAGCGTATGAATTAGAATATTTAGAGGGATAAAGAGATGTTTGAGCTTTCAGCACGTGCACAAGATTATTTAAATAGAACCAAAAAATTTATTGCTGAGGAAATTGAACCAGTTGAAGCTGATTTCTGGCAGCAAGTTCATGAGTTGAACCAAGGCGGCGACTGGACCAAATGGCAATGGCCTGCAGAACTGGAAAGCTTAAAAGCCAAAGCCAAGGCAGCTGGCCTTTGGAATATGTTTCTCCCTTGTTCTGAACTTGGCCAGGGTTTATCGGTTCAGGAATATGCACATATTGCCGAACTTTCAGGTCGTATCCTGATTGCACCAGTCGTATTTAACTGTAATGCGCCAGATAGCGGCAATATGGAAGTATTGTGGCGTTATGGTTCTGAAGAACAGAAACAGCAATGGCTGATGCCACTTTTAGAAGGAAAAATCCGTTCGGTCTTTTGTATGACTGAACCTGCAGTCGCATCCAGTGATGCGACCAATATGCAGGCAACGGCGATGGTGGAAGGTGATGAGATTGTTCTCAATGGCCGTAAATGGTGGTCATCAGGTCTAGGCGATCCAAATGCCAAAATCATTATTTTTATGGCGCATACTCCAGATGAAACAAAAGACCGTCATCATCAGCATTCGATGGTTTTAGTTCCTGTGGATACTGCCGGCGTTAAAATCGAACGCATGCTACCTGTATTTGGTGACTACGATGCACCACATGGCCATGGTGAAGTCAGCTTTGAAAATGTCCGCGTTCCGGTAGCGAATTTTATTGGTGGCGCCGGTCAGGGCTTTGAAATTGCCCAAGGTCGTTTAGGACCAGGCCGTATTCATCATTGCATGCGCTGTATCGGGGCTGCGGAAAAATCCTTAGAGTTGATGATTGACCGAGGCATGAGCCGGACAGCATTTGGCAAAGAGATTTTAAAACTTGGCGGCAATCTGGAACGTGTCGCGGAAGCCCGGGTTGCAATTGATCAGGCACGCCTTTTGACCTTGTATGCCGCCTATAAAATGGATACTTTAGGGAATATGGCGGCACTGACTGAAATTTCTGCAATTAAAGTCGTTGCGCCAAGTGTGCTGGAAAAAGTTGTCGATATGGCAATCCAGATCCACGGCGGTGCCGGTGTCTCTCGTGATACGCCACTGACCGGATTCTTTGCCCAGGCACGTGCCTTACGTTTGGCTGATGGCCCGGATGAAGTGCATAAGGGCATGATTGCCAAACTGGAACTGGCAAAACGTGGCTACAGTACACGCCACAAAAAATAAACTGGCTTAAATAGAAGATTGCAACGTATTAAAAAATTTTAAGGAAAAATTATGGCGGTTATTGATGTAGGTGGAGCAGTTCGTGCAGGTGAAGAACTGGATGTACAAGCCATCACCAATTGGTTAATTCAGCAAAATGTGAATGTTGAAGGCCCTGTGCAAGTGACCCAATATTCAGGCGGAGCTTCAAACTGGACCTACCGTTTACAGTATGCCAATGCCGATTTAATTTTACGTCGTCCGCCACAAGGTACCAAAGCCAAATCAGCCCATGATATGGCACGTGAATATCATGTGCAGAAAGCCTTGGCTGAACATTATCCCGTCGTGCCTGAAATGGTCGCGCTTTGTCAGGATGAATCAGTGATTGGTTGTGATTTCTATGTGATGAAACGGCTTGAAGGAATTATTCCTCGCGCCAAAATGCCAGCTGAGCTGCAGCTTACTGAATCCGATATCCGGACTTTATGTATCAATGTGATTGATAAACTGATCGAATTGCATCAGGTGCCTTATCAAGGAACTGAACTTGAAAATCTCGGTAAGGGTGAAGGCTATTGTCGCCGTCAGGTCGAAGGCTGGGATGTACGTTATGAAAAGGCTAAAACTTTAAATGTTCCATCGTTTAAATATGTGCGCAACTGGCTTAAAGATAATATTCCTTCAGATTCTAAAACCTGTGTGATTCATAATGACTGGCGTTTTGATAATGTCATCTTAAATCCGGAAAATCCGACTGAAGTGATTGGTGTACTGGACTGGGAAATGGCCACCCTTGGCGATCCGCTCATGGATCTAGGTTCTGCCTTGGCCTATTGGGTAGAAGATACCGATAATGCCATTTTTAAAGCGACTCGTCGTCAGCCGACCAATCTAAAAGGTATGTTTACCCGTAAAGAGGTCGTAGATTATTATCTTGAAAAAACCGGTTTGCAACCGGAAAACTGGGCGTTTTATGAGGTGTTCGGAATTTTCCGCCTCGCGGTGATTGCCCAGCAGATCTATTATCGTTATTACCATAAACAGACTAATAATCCAGCGTTCAAGGATTTTTGGGTGGTGATTCATGCCTTGCATATTCGTGCCTTAAAACTGATTGGCAAGCAAAAACTGGAAGCCAATGAGATTGCACAAAAGTATGTGCTTAAATTTAAAGAGATAATGCCAAAATGACTACCATTTACTTGATCCGGCATGGCCAGGCCTCTTTTGGCGCAGAAAGTTACGATCAACTTTCGCCCAACGGCGAGTTACAGGCAAAGCTTTTGGGTCGCTATTTTGACGAAATCCTGAAAGAAGCGCCTTATGTGGTGGCAGGTTCCATGCAACGCCATCAACAGACAGCGCAATTATCACTGGACGAATGTTTTCCGGAAAGCGAGATTCTGACCGATAGTGCCTGGAATGAGTTTAATCATCAGCAGGTATTTGCGCGTTATGAGCCGCGCTTTAATCAGCCTGAATTGCTGAAACAGGATGTGTCAGAACATGAAAATCCACGGGATTATCTGAGCAAGATTTTTAGCGGTGCAATTGCACGCTGGACTGGCGATGATTATCACCATGAATATGATGAATCTTGGCCAAGTTTCAAAGCACGCGTGGAAAGCGGCTTAGAAAATTTGTGTGACAAGCTGGCCAAAAGCCGTCCGCGCTATGCAGTGGTCTATACCTCAGGTGGTGTGATTTCTGTTGCAGTGGGTAAGATTTTAGGGCTGAGCCCGGAGAAAACCTTTGCCCTAAACTGGGCGATTACCAATACCAGTATCACGACACTGCGTCTGGTGGGTAATGAACCGCAACTACTCAGTTTAAATGAACATCATTTTATTAAAGCACAGCATCCAGACTTATTGACCTGGATTTAAAATGAGATTGAAAACGTAATGCGCTAGAAAAATAAAGGAATAGGGTAAACATATGGTTAAAACAATTTTAATTACCGGTGCAAGTTCAGGGATTGGCGCCGGTATGGCACGTGAATTTGCAAAAAAAGGCTATAATCTGGCCATTTGTGCGCGTCGTCTGGAGCGTCTGGAAACCTTAAAACAGGAACTGGAAAGCCAATATGGCATCAAAGTCATTGCCAAAACTTTAGATGTGACCGATTACGATCAGGTTTTTGAGGTTTTCCGCGCGTTTAAAGAAGACTTTGGCACGATTGACCGAGTGATCGTCAATGCCGGTGTCGGTGAGGGCCGTCGAATCGGTAAAGGTAATTTTGCCATTAACAAAGCCACGGTGGAAACCAACTTTATTTCGGCATTGGCACAATGTGAGGCTGCAGTTGAAATCTTCCGTGCACAAAACTCTGGTCATCTGGTGATGATTTCATCCATGAGTGCCATGCGCGGTATGCCAAAACATTTAACGGCTTATGGTGCAAGTAAGGCCGGCGTGGCTAATTTAGCGGAAGGCATTCGAGCTGAACTGATCGATACGCCAATTAAAGTCACCACCATTTTCCCAGGATATATTCGGACTGAAATTAATGAAGGGGCAAAAAAGCTACCTTTTGAAGTAGATGAAAAAACCGGTTCGCGTTTATTGGCAGCAGAAATTGAAAAAGCGCCAGTGAAAGCCTATGTACCGAAATGGCCTTGGTTACCACTCGGTCTAGCCATGAAAGTATTACCACTTAAACTGGTGAACAAGTTAGGTTAAAAGTAATCTTAGATCTATAAAAAGAGAAGCTAGAGCGCTTCTCTTTTTATTTTATGACAAACTGAGAAAAATTTCTAAACCAGTATTTTTTTCTAAAAAAATGTATAGCTTGAATTTTCAGAAAAGCGAAATCTTATAAATCCTAATGTATTGATTATTAAAATAAAGTTTTAAATTATCAAAAATTATATTTTTATTTTATTGATGAATTTGCAATTAAATCAATTACTTTTAAATTTTCGTTTCATGAGAAAGACCATCTTTTACTTTTCCTAATTTTCGCCAATTTTAAGAACTTTTCCAAACTGTCCAAAACTTAGACATACTCACTCTAAAAGTGGAAAGATAACTTCTCTTTTTTAGAATTTCCTTTAATGTACAACCGTTCAGAAATTAAAGGTTGTCCATATGTCTACATCTGCGGATATGACTG
This sequence comes from Acinetobacter lwoffii, assembly GCF_024129685.1. Classification (GTDB taxonomy): domain Bacteria; phylum Pseudomonadota; class Gammaproteobacteria; order Pseudomonadales; family Moraxellaceae; genus Acinetobacter; species Acinetobacter lwoffii_X. The sequence continues at coordinate 34,594 of NZ_JAMXXL010000020.1, forward strand.
ACCAGCAGCGAATCTCCAAGGTCAGAAGTATCGTTACCCAGGCCGGGGAAGAGGTACGTGCTCGTTATCCCATACTCAAACATCAGAACTTTATCGGTGCGAGTATTTTAGGCTTTGCCTGGGCAGGCATGATTGCATGCGCGGTAGCATATGGAACCGGTTATCTCTCAGCATGGTTTACCATTCCTTTGATTGCGATTTTTGCATCATTGACCCATGAACTGGAACATGACCTGATTCATTATATGTATTTCAAAAAAACACCTTGGGCACATCATTTGATGCTGGCACTGGTCTGGCTGGCACGTCCAAACACCATCAGTCCGTGGGCACGTCGTCGTTTACATTTGCATCATCATAAATATTCAGGCACTGAACATGACCTGGAAGAACGTGGCATCAGTAATGGTATGCCTTGGGGCATTCGCCGAATTCTGGTGATTAGTGACCAGTTGATGTCAGTGTATCTGCGTCCATTTCAAATGTTTAAAATGATTCATCTTTTTCTGGAAAAGCAGCCTGAAAAAGAACGTAAAATTGCCATGATTTCTCAGTTATGCGGCTTTTTACCTCTCAGCATTATTTACTATGGATTATGCTATCTGTTTGTGGTCTTTCATGGTTTAAATGCGGTTGCACCACTATTCGGTTATGAGATGCTCTGGTCGCAAGGCATTGTCGATGCTATGCCAATCGTAAATCTGCTGGCAGTCATCTGGGTGATTCCTAACTTTATCCGTTCTTTTAGCTTGCAGTTTGTCAGCTCAAGTATGCATTACTATGGCGATATCGATCCACGTGATGTGATCAAACAAACCCAAGTGCTCAATCCATGGTGGATGGTCCCGTTCCAGTTATTCTGCTGTAATTTTGGTTCGACCCATGCAATTCATCATTTTGTGGTCAAAGAGCCATTTTATATCCGTCAACTGACGTCCAAAACGGCGCACAAAGTGATGAAAGAAGTGGGTGTGCGTTTTAATGATGTGGGAACTTTCAAGCGTATGAATCGCTGGAATGATTATAAAATCTGATAAGTGAGCTTGTAAAAATCCTGCTTTTTAGCGGGATTTTTTTATATTCATCCTTTGTGATTTATTCAATGTCACAAAGATATCTAAGCCTATATTTTGCAAGAATCCTATCTTGTCAATTTAGGTGAACATTCATTTAAAATGACTGTTGAGGAAATAGTTCAAAAGGATAAACTCAGGTAAAATCAATTATATCTCTATATAAATTAGCCCACTATGTTGCTGAAAGCCGCCACCATTGCCTTGATTCCTGCACTTGTCATTCAGGGTAATCGCGTCAAGAAAAATACCTTGAAGTTGCCTGAACCACAGGGAAAACGTGAAGGTCGAACAGGAACAGGCAAAAAACTTTCTCTGCTCATTTTAGGAGATTCCGCGGCGGCAGGTGTAGGAGTCGAACATCAGGATGATGCATTACTGGGTGCAATTCTGCATGAACTGAAAAATAACTTTGAAATTGACTGGAAATTACAGGCCAAAACAGGCGATACCAGCTCAAAAGTAATTCATGCTTTGGACCAGATTGAAGTCCAGCAATATGATGTAATCGTCACGTCGGTTGGCGTCAATGATGTGACCAAACTGATGCCTGCTGATATTTGGATTCAGAAACAGGAACAGCTTTATAGCAAAATCCAGCAAAAATTTAGTCCGAAACTGATCATTGCTGCCGGAGTTCCGCCAATGAATATGTTTCCGGCGCTACCGAATTCTTTAGCCTGGCTATTTGGCCAGTATGCTAAACAGATGAACCAGCAACTGGAAAAATTTGTGAATCAGCAAGTGAATATGCAATGGATTGAATACGATATTGAAAAATACCGTGCCATGAATTTACAAATGGCTGTAGATGGTTTTCATCCGAGTAAGGAAGTTTATACACTTTGGGGACAAGAAGTAGCTGGCAAGATTCGCAAGACCTTTTAAAATAGTTGAAATCTCTCAATTTAGTTAATTCTATGTCTGATATTGAAACCCATCCGCTACCGCCATTTTTACCACCCAATGCCAAATTGCTGATGTTGGGTAGCTTTCCGCCACCTGCCACACGCTGGAAAATGAATTTTTATTATCCGAATTATCAAAATGATATGTGGCGGATTTTTGGACTGATTTTCTTTGAAAATAAAGATTACTTTTTAGATCTACCCAATAAAAAATTTCAGGAACAATTAATCCGGGATTTTTTAACAGAAACGGGGATTGCGATTTTTGATAGTGGCTATCAGATCCGGCGTTTAAAAGGCAATGCTTCAGACAAATTTTTGGAAATAGTAGTACCCACCAATATCGAGCAACTGCTCAGCCAAATGCCGCAGTGCAATCATATTATGACCACAGGCGACAAGGCCACAGACACCATGATGCTGTCCATGCCTGAAGGGACTTTAAAGCCGAGTATTGGCCAGCTAAGTCAGGCCCATTTTGTCGGACGTGATCTGTATTTATATCGCATGCCTTCATCTTCTCGAGCATATCCGGTTTCTCTGGAGAAAAAAGCCGAAAGTTACCGGACAATGTTTGAGCATGTGGGTCTGGTTTAATATTTAATCCAATAATCAGGTGAAAATGGTTAAAGAGATTTTTTTCTGCATATAAGAAATAAACTTACTATTTGTAAGTTATTGGCCTTATTTATTCACATATTTGGATATTCGACCCAGCGATAGCTATTGATCTTAATCTCCCGGACATGATGAAAGCTGGACCAGATTAACTGACTACCTTTGGTCCATTTTAAAGCTCGAATACGCGACTCCACCTGTCGTATTTCCTCAAGCGAGGCCGGACGTAAAGGACCAATTTCTGCATATAAGCGTACTCCTGGATAACGCTTAAATTTACCTTTAAGTAACGAATGAAACCAAAACAGTTTGCTACTGTTCACAGCCTGTATGCATGCCATCGGCTGATGCTGTAAATTCTCAGAAAAAGTAGTGGAATAAGTATCAAAGAAGAAACCGATACTGGTCTTTTTGTTGAGAAATATGGTTCCGATCGGAGTAATACTAGGAAAGCCTTTGGGGTTGACTGTTGCAATAGAGCAATGCATGGCAGCCCGTTGTGCATCAGCGACCACCTGACGAATCTGTTGCCATTCACTATCAGAAATCATGTCGTGATTCTCTTTTTATTTTTTATAAATTTTATAACAACTTATTTAGCTTGGCATTGCCTGAAAAAATTGAAGATAGGGCAGTTTAATCAATCTAAAACGTCACTCAGATTATAAAAAAGAGCCCCATAGGCTCTTTAAAAAATGCAAAATTCGGCGATTAGTCATCGTATTCGACATAATCCCACAAATTTAAACGTGCTTTAATTTCCTGACGGATTTCAGGCAACATCGGCAAAAGAGTACCATCAATCCATAAGCTTAACGCTTGGGCAGAGAGTACTTGCTGCTGTTCATCGACCAGTTGTGCACCTTTCAACATGATACCGGTCTCATCAGTGGCTTCAGTTTCTACACCTTTAAATAAAACCTGTAATTCATAACTACTATCCTGAATCTGCCATTCCAGTTCGAGCTGAATATTTTCACTGGATTTCAAAACTACCTGTCCCTCGACCGTATCGGAGTCGGACAAACAGTCATGTTCCACCCGAATTTTGGCCAAATACCATTCTTGCTGGGATAAATCATGGAGAGTTTTTACAGGCGTGAGAATATCACTGAACTTAAACTGACGGCTTAGATCAAAAAATTGCATGGGAGTGGAGGGCGAACAAGCGCAAAATACGAGAAAAATGTAATTCTAAAGTAAGCGCAATAGACTGTAAAACCCTTTAAACGATGATTGGACTAAGTTAATTTAAGCGGTCATTCTCAAAATACAGGCTTTTCATGTCGTCGTAATTGTGAGGTCATTCTAATGTCATTACATTAACCATTCACCGGGAAATTTCGTCACCAGATTCATCATAAAACGCTGGAATTTTGTAGTTTCCGGATCATGTAAATGCTGAATACTACGGCCATCTTTTTGATGTTCCAGCCAAATCATTTCATTTTTTTCGTTCAGTTTAAGTTGATAAGCCACGCGTGGTAAGTACTGATCCATCGCACTGGTGATTTCCTTCTGAAAATCTTCCGATTCAATGACCAGACCGACTTCGGTATTCAGATAGGCTGAACGCGGATCAAAATTAAATGAACCGACAAACACCATGCCATCCAGATCAAAAAATTTGGCATGCAAACTGGAGCTATTTTTGTTTTTAGCCGGGATGATGTCTCCAGTCATAATTTCATACCAGGTCCGTTCCGGACGGACAATGTAGGGTTTAAATTCCCAGAGTTCGATGCCACTTTTCAATAATTGCTGACGATATTGCTGATAATAGGCATGCACCGCAGCCACATCATTGGCCTGAAAAGAGTTGGTCAGGATTCTGATTTTCACACCTTGTTGCGCACGGCGGGTTAAATAGTCGGCCCCTTTTTGCGTGGGAATAAAGTACGAGGACACCAGTTCCAGATGTTTTTTTGGCTCACCCATCAGTTCGAGCATATGGGTATAAATATAATCGCCATTTTTGGCATGGGGGCGTGCTTTTGCGGGACTATCCGCAACAAAATAAGCCGGCGCCCAGTGAATGGGTTGTTTTTTTAAGTGTTGTTCGACTTGTTTCTCGGCAATGCCCACCCGGCGTTTGAGTTCAGTTTCGTCAACATCTTCTCGTTCAAATTCAGTTCTGAGCCTTTTAAGCATTTCAGGATGGCCGGCATCATTCAAGATCTGTCGAACGTCATAACTCAGATCATCATTCCAGAAGTTAATAAAGGTCTGATTGGCATCTGTTACGCTTTGCCCTGCGAAGAATATATCCACATCGGTGAATTGAAAATCTTCACTGGCATCAAAATATTCACTACTGATATTGCGGCCGCCGGTCACGGCTGCAGTGCCATCCGCAATGATTAATTTATTGTGCATGCGATGATTGACCTTTTTCATCCGGAAGCCATAATCTAGCGCACGTAAATGACGAAATTTATAGGGATTAAAAATCCGGACTTCAAAATTTGGATGCTGGCTTAAAGCAAGAAGCTTGTCATCAAGCTGGGTGCCATTTTGATCATCAATCTGGACCCGAACTTTGACACCGCGATCGGCGGCTTTGAGTAATTGGGACAAGATCATATTGCCAATATAATCATCCTTCCAGATATAATATTGTAGATCCAGATGATATTTGGCTTTGTTAATCAGGTGCAGGCGTGCTGCCATACTCATAAAGCCATCATAGAGCGGCAAGAAAGCCGTTTTACCGCTATTGATCTGTTGTTTTGAAAGTTGATTGTCGATCCAGTGCGCAGGTCGAACCGGCGTGATTTTCGCTTCTTCAGCAGTGTTGGGAGCCAGTTCACAGCCAGAAAGCATGATGCTAAAAGTAAAAATGCTCAAACATACAAAGGGCGAAGGTTTAGTCATTGATGTTCCATTAATTATAGGATCTTTTATTCCTTATCTGATGATGTTAATAGTTGAATCTGCGAATAGAAAGAGGTTACTGTTAGTCATCTGTAAATCAGCAAAAAAAGACAGTTTTACATGAAATCACGTGCAGCAGTTGCGTTTGGTCCAGGCCAGCCATTAGAAATTGTAGAAGTGGATGTTGCTCCACTAAAAGCAGGTGAAGTACTGGTAAAAATTAGCCATACAGGCGTGTGTCATACCGATGCATTTACCTTGTCTAGTGAAGATCCTGAAGGTGTATTTCCTGCAATTTTGGGTCATGAAGGTGCGGGTGTGGTCGTTGAAGTAGGTGAAGGGGTCACCAGCCTGAAACCGGGCGATCACGTGATTCCGCTTTATACTGCTGAGTGTGGCGAATGCTTGTTCTGTAAATCAGGTAAGACCAACCTGTGTGTTGCTGTGCGTGCGACCCAGGGTAAAGGTGTCATGCCAGATGGTACGACCCGTTTCTCTTATAATGGCGAGCCGATCTATCACTATATGGGTTGTTCAACTTTTTCTGAATATACCGTGGTAGCTGAAGTTTCTCTGGCAAAAATTAATCCTGAAGCCAACCATGAGCATGTTTGCCTGCTTGGTTGTGGGGTGACTACCGGTATTGGTGCATAACACCGCTAAAGTTCAGGAAGGCGACAGTGTTGCAGTATTTGGTTTAGGTGGTATCGGTCTTGCTGTAGTACAAGGCGCACGTCAGGCCAAAGCCGGCCGTATCATTGTGATTGATACCAATCCGGATAAATTTGAACTGGCGAAACAGTTTGGTGCAACAGATTTCCTGAATCCAAAAGACTATGATCAGCCGATCCAGCAAGTGATCGTCGAAATGACTGGTTGGGGGGTAGACCATTCATTCGAATGTATCGGTAATGTAGATGTAATGCGTTCAGCACTAGAATGTGCGCATCGTGGCTGGGGTCAGTCGGTAATTATTGGTGTAGCCGGAGCAGGTAAAGAAATTTCAACCCGTCTATTCCAGTTAGTCACAGGTCGTAAATGGATGGGTACTGCTTTTGGTGGGGGGAAAGGTCGTTCACAATTACCGGGAATGGTAGAGCAATCCATGAAAGGTGAAATTCAGCTGGAACCTTTTGTGACTCATACCATGCCATTAGGTCAGATCAATGAAGCTTTTGACCTAATGCATGAAGGCAAGTCGATCCGTACAGTCATTCATTTTGACTAAGCTGTTTTAATCTAAAAAAGACCGGTATTAAACCGGTCTTTTTTATGCGGCTTTCACTTGATTCAGGATACATTAGTGCATGAAAGCCTCACAGAGAGTCACTGAAACAACACACGCCTGCTAATGTCATTACATGCCAGATGCTTATATTAAATAGGACGTATGAAAATACGTGATAAAACCATTTTAAAGAATAAGGATAAGCTCTATGTCGAATGATAATTTTGATCGTGATGTAATTAAGAATGCGCCTAAAGATGTCCGCGATGATTTAAATGCTGATCCAATTACGGGTGAACCTGGCGCACATCCTGTAGGTACAGGTGTAGGTGCTGCAGGTGGCGCAGCGGCAGGTGCAGCCATTGGTGCTGCAGGCGGTCCAGTCGGTGTCGCTGTTGGTGGTGTAGTCGGTGCTGTTGTTGGTGGTCTGGCAGGTAAAGGTGTAGGCGAAGCTATAAATCCAACAGAAGAGCAAGCTTACTGGCGTGATAATTCGATCAATACGCCATACTATTCAGATGCCCGTACTAGCTATAGCGATCTGGATTATGACCGTGATTATGATACGGCCTACCGAGTCGGTTATGAAAACCGTGGCAGCTATGATGCCCATACCCGTTTTGAAGACGTAGAACCTGATTTGAGACTGAAATGGGAACAAATGAAAGGCGAATCTCGTTTAAACTGGGAACAGGCTAAATTTGCAGTGCGTGATGCCTGGAATCGTGTTTCACGTTAATTTTTAATCTTTGGATTAAACTGAAGTTTCTTTGGTAAAATCTGCAATAGGTTTGTGGGTTTTACCAATTTTAGTGATACATCTCACGGTTTGATGAATTAATAAATAAAAGTAGAAAAGTTAATAAATATTTTTTTATATTTAATGCTTGTCAAATGATCACAGAGCGCGTATTTTAATTTCAGAATCACATTTTATGAAAGACATAACATGTTAAAGCAACCTATCATTTCAAACGCATATTTTTATTTCTGGCAGTTTAGCTAATTGCCTGAATGCGTTTGGGCAATGAAAAGGTTGCCCACCAGTTTATACCTGATCGGCAACCCTGATCAGGTTTTTTTATGCCTTTTCATTTTTTACAATATTTTGGAGACAGCCATGACAAACTTTAACTATTCATACTTTAACAACTTTTATTGGTCTTATTTTAGTCAGCTAATGACACTCACAACACCTTCGATTAGACCCATAACGCTCAAATAAAAGTTTGGACTGATTGCCAGTCCCAGGATTAAAGTCATGAATACCCCAAATACATCACAACAACATCATGCTGAAAGCATTTTAATTTTACCTCAGCAGCTTAAGCAGCAATTGCCACTGTCTCCGCAATTAGCCAGCCAAGTCGCTGAACACCGTCAAACTATTCAAAATATATTAGAAGGCAAGGATCATCGTTTAATGGTGGTCACAGGCCCATGTTCCATTCATGATGAAGCTTCCGCGCTAGACTATGCAGAAAAATTAAAACAACTTCAGTCACAGCTATCTGATCAGATTTTCCTGGTGATGCGTGCTTATATCGAAAAACCACGGACTACGGTAGGCTGGAAAGGTTTCCTTTACGATCCAAATCTGGATGGTTCATCCAATATGCAATTGGGCTTGGAAAAATCCCGTGACTTATACCTCAAAATCATTGAAATGGGTCTGCCGATTGCCTCTGAAATCCTCAGCCCGATGGCAACTGCTTATTTCGATGACTTACTAGCTTGGGGTGCGATTGGAGCACGTACCAGCGAATCACAAATTCACCGTGAAATTTCCAGTCATATGCCATATAGCATTGGTTTCAAAAATGGTACTGATGGTTCGATCCAGATTGCTCTGGATGCCATTCAGTCTGCCTCTCATCCACATCAATTCCTGGGGATGAGCCAGTCTGGTTTACCATGCATTTTACACTCGCAAGGTAATCCTAAAGCACATTTGATTTTACGTGGCTCGAATAGCGGACCAAATTACCAATTGTCAGAAATTGAGAAAATCCGGGCCAAACATCAGATCGACTTACCGGCATTGGTGATTGACTGTAGTCATGGCAATAGCTCAAAAAATCCTATGCTGCAGCCTGAAGTATTGGAGCAGATCGTGGCAGAGCGCTTACAGACCAATGTTCGTGGCGTAATGCTAGAAAGTCATTTGGTAGATGGCAACCAGAAAATTTCTGAGCAAATGACTTATGGTCAATCTGTTACTGATGGATGTCTGGGCTGGGGAAAAACACGACAACTGTTACTGGAGGTGGCCAATACTTTAGCGATCAGTTGTCTGAAACGTAGTGCCTAAATTTAAAAACCACTTTCTCTGCTTGAGCAGCGGGGAAAGTGCTTTTTTGAATATCAGGAAGCAGTTATTTATAAATATAATTAACCTGTAATAGGTCACATAATTGTGACGATAATTTTCATCAAATTATTAAAATCTGTTTGTGTCCTTGTCTAACTCTAGACACAATAAAAACCAGTATATCTCTCTGAATATATAAATTTTTCAAATATTTAAATATCAAATCCGTTCACTTGGGGATCTCATTGTTTGCGCTAGAGCTTTTAGAAGAAGCACGAAAATTTATGCACCATATGCTAACCAAAGTGGTTGAATATGGCGGTTCAGATTTATTTATTACTGCAGATTTTCCACCAAGTATTAAACATCAAGGTTTGATGAAACCATTTGGACAGCAGACCCTGACCGCTGAGAAAACCAAGCTCTTTGCTTATAGCCTAATGAATGAAAAACAGCGCAATGAATTTGAAACCGAACTTGAGTGTAATTTTGCGATTACTGTTCCGGGTATTTCACGTTTCCGGGTCAATGTATTCCAGCAACAGTTGAATATCGGTATGGTGATTCGTACCATCACTGCGGAAATCCCAAATTTCCAGAAGTTAAAACTGCCTGAATCGCTGAAACATGTGATTATGGAAAAACGTGGTCTAGTCTTGGTGGTCGGTGGAACCGGTTCGGGTAAATCAACTTCACTGGCAGCGATGATTGACTATCGGAATGAAAACTCGGCTGGATATATCATCACGGTAGAAGATCCGGTGGAATATGTACACAAGCATAAAAAATCCATGATTACCCATCGTGAAGTCGGGGTAGATAGCCATTCTTGGCAAAATGCTTTAAAAAATACCTTACGTCAGGCACCCGATGTGATTTTGATCGGGGAAATCCGCGATACAGAAACTATGGAACATGCGATTGCTTTTGCTGAAACTGGGCATCTTTGTTTAGGTACGTTGCATTCCAATAATGCCAACCAGACTTTAGACCGGATTATTAACTTCTTCCCAGAAGAACGTCGCAATCAGTTGTTGATGGATTTGTCCTCCAATATGAAGGCTATTATTTCACAGCGTTTGGTTCGGACTCAGGATGGCAAGGGACGTCGAGCAGCCATTGAAATCATGTTAAATACACCGCTCATTTCAGACTTGATTTTGAAAGGAGAGTTTCATGAGTTGAAAGCGATTATGGCAAAATCACGGGAATTGGGAATGCAGACCTTTGATCAGGCTTTATTTGAACTCTATAACCAAGGCGAAATTTCTTATGAAGAAGCATTACGTAATGCCGATTCAACCAATGAATTACGTTTACAGATCAAATTAAAAAGTAATTGTCAAGACAATGCTCCGGCTGGGCAAGCCACCCAATTTTCCATGATTACAGAACCGAAAACAACTGATAAAGATGCAGAAGATCATTCGGAAACGGAATAAAAAATTCTAATTTTCTATTAGATAAAACAAAAAAATCAGCCCTCAGGCTGATTTTTTTATCCAAAATCAAAATTAAAGCCCGGCTTCATACTCTGTATTTGAAAGTAGTTTTTCAACATCTGCGATATTATCTGGCTTAATTTTATAGATCCAGCCTTTGCCGTATGGATCATCATTAATGAAATCTGGATCATCTTCAAGATCAGGATTGATTTCAACCACTACACCAGACACTGGTGCATGAATATCGGAAGCTGTTTTTACTGATTCAACCACGCCAGCTTGTTCGCCCGCAGTAATATGTGAATCAAGATCTGGTGCTTCTACATAGACTAAATCGCCTAACGCATCCTGTGCATGGTCGGAAATACCGGTCACAACAAGATCACCCTCAATGCGCACCCATTCATGTGTACTTGCGTACTTTAATTCTGCAGGATGATTCATTGATAACTCCTTAAAAATCTTAAGATCATTTTTGACATGTTTTATACATTCTTTTTAAGCAAAACAAAAGGCTTATATTTCCTTATAAATAAGGATCTTTGCGCCAGTTGCTCGGGCTGCGACCACTCCAGCGTTTAAATGCCCTGCTAAAATTGGCGACATCACTATAGCCCAGTTCATCGGCAATCTGTTCCAGAGTGAAATCTGTCCGGGATAATAACGAGGTGGCATGCCGGTAACGCACTTCATCGACCAGGGTAGAAAAGGAGGTGCCTTCGGCGGCGAGTTGACGTTTTAAGGTGCGGTCAGACATGTGCAAGCGATCCGCCACACTTTCAATACTGAGATAGTGTTGCTCAGCATGGGTCAATATATCCCGGACACGCATGGCAATCCGATGCCGTTCACCCAAGGCAGAAAGTTCCGTTTCACACTGGTTAATCGCAATCTGGCTGGCAATCGGATCGGCATGCACCAGCTTGTTCATCAGGTAGCTTTTATCAAAGCTCAGAATTAAATGCGGTTGTTCAAAACGGAACTGATGGGTTGGGAACTTCGCCATAAAGCGTTCAAAATCTTCCGGCTTTTTGAAATCGAAGTCGATTTCTCCTGTCGCATCAGTAACGCCTGTAATCGCTTTGGCCATACTGATCAGACCGATCATCAAGGCAATGGAAATTTCGGTGCGCAGAGGTTCAAGCTGAATATCGGTTTGCAACTGTACCGTGGCTTTGGCACCAAAAGTCGAGAAAAATAGTTGCAGGAAGGGTAAACGGAGTTGAATAAATCGGTTCGCCAGTACCAGCGCATCGGTAATATTATTCGCCGTCATAATGGCATAGCCAATAAAGCCATGAATCGAGATCCGCATCTGTGTGCCAAGATGATAACCTAAGGTCGGCTCTCCGGTCAGTTTCAGGGCATATTTGACCAGTTCATTGGCGACAGGAGTTGGAATACGAAAATCAGGATCTGCCAACTGTTCACTAGTCAGGCCAAAAGGTTGGAAAAGCGACTCATTATTATAACCCCAGCGGGAAATGACATCGAGAAGCAGGAGACCGTAAACACCTGGAATTCCTTGGTCTTGGCGTGGAGCAATTGTTTTCATGCGCGATCCGTTGCACTCATTCAAATTTTTTTATTTATAAATAGATATTGGCATGAAGCCGCCAAATTTTTCATTAAAATTGTTGGACAAAATTTTGGCGATTGTGACTCTGCCACTGGCAGATTAGCCTGAATTCAGCATTAAAATCAATTTAAACCACATAATTTTATTGATGAAATTAAAATTATTTTATTGAACCGGTCACATCTCTGCATTGGCTGGCTCAGGGCAAGAAGATTGTCTAAGCATTGAATAGGGCTTCATCAGAGTGCTTTCAGAACTGGAGAGTTATGTCATTTCATTAAAATACCAGATAGATGGCAACTTGCTGTTCATCTGTAGAGAAAATTTTAAAAAGAAAGGTCTGGGCAAAGTTTTCTTTTGTCCCAGACCGGTTCAGTATTGAAGACAATCAAATCGTCAACGGTTTAATCGTCTTGCTGATTTTGTATTAATCAAGATTTTTCGATGCTTTGACCTGTTGCTGAATCAACATGCCGCCCGTTTGACGCTGCCAAAGCTGGGCATAGATGCCATTCAATGCTACCAGTTCATCATGCGTGCCTTGTTCGGCAATTCGACCCTGATCCAGCACAATCAGACGATCCATCTGGGCAATGGTAGACAGGCGATGAGCAATGGCAATCACGGTTTTACCCTGCATCAAGTCGTCCAGACTGTTTTGAATTGCTGCTTCGACTTCAGAATCCAGCGCACTGGTCGCTTCATCCAGAATCAGAATCGGCGCATCTTTCAGGAATACACGTGCAATTGCAATTCGCTGACGCTGTCCGCCGGAAAGTTTCACGCCACGTTCACCGACATAGGCTTCATAGCCTTTTTTGCCACGCAAATCCGTCAGATTAGGAATAAATTCTTCTGCTTTGGCTTTACGCACAGCTTCAAACATTTCTTTATCAGTCGCATCTGGACGACCATATTTAATGTTTTCCGCGACAGTGCGATGTAGCAGTGAAGTATCTTGAGTCACTAATGCAATATTCTTGCGCAAACTGTCCTGAGTCACATCGTCAATATCCTGACCATCGATTAAGATACGACCCTGATTGATATGATAAAAGTGCAGCAACAGTTGAATCAGGGTAGATTTTCCGGCACCTGAACGGCCGACAATACCAATTTTTTCACCTGGACGAATGGTCAGATTAAACTGATCAATCACGTTTTTATCATTATAGGCAAAGCTGACATTTTCAAATTTGATTTCACCGTGATTGAGCTTTAGCTCTTTGGCACCCGGTTTATCTTCAATGGCAATTTTGCGGCCTAAAGTTTTCATACCATCCTGAATAGTACCGACATTTTCAAACAGGGCAGAGGTCTGCCACATCATAAATTCGGCAATACTATTCAGTTTCAGTACCATTGCCGTAGTTGCGGCAATAATGCCCAGCTCAGCCTGACCTTCCATCCACAGCCAGATCGCGGTACCCAGTACGCCACCGTACAACACCACACTTAGCAGTAAAATACTGATTTCGTATTGGGCACCCAGACGCATCTGTTTATATACCGTTACCATAAATTCCTGCATCGAAGTCTTGGCATACTGGCTTTCGCGGCCGGCATGAGCAAACAGCTTCACGGTCTGAATATTGGTATAGGCATCCGTAATACGCCCGGTCATGACGGCACGGGCATCCGCTTGAGCATTGGAAATTTTGCTCAAACGTGGAATGAAATAACACGCTGCACAGATAAACAAGGCTAGCCAGACCATCAATGGAATGATCAGCAAGGGTGAAATCGCACCCAAAACAATATTGATGGTGATGAAATAAATCAGCACATAAGCCAGCATGTCACCCAGAATCACCCAGAATTCGCGTACTGCCAGAGCGGTTTGCATAACTTTGGCCGATAATCGTCCGGCAAAATCATTGTGGAAAAAATCCAGGCTTTGTTTCATGAGCAGATTATGAAAGCGCCAGCGTAAACGCATCGGGAAATTGCTATACAAAATCTGATGCTTAATTAGGGATTGGGCGCTAGCGAAAAAAATATTGGCCAGAAGAACAATACTCAGTAAGGTTAAATTGCTAGCATGCTGTTCCAGAAAAGTATCGGGCTGGCTTTTACTGAGCCAGTTCACCAGCTCACCAATTTTTGAATACAGAAAAGCTTCGAAGCTGGCAGCACCGGCAGTACACAGTACCAGAATCAGCAAATAACGGCGGACTCCATAGGCTGCCTGCCAGACAAATGGAAAAAACTTGGTCGGTAAAGGTTGATTCAGATTTTTGGTGGGATAGGGGTCAACCAGTCTTTCAAGCCATCGAAACATTATCGTACTCTTATCATGCATTTTGCTTTTCGGGAATTATAAAGGATTCTGTTTTTTTAAGCCCGTAATTGGGTGAAATTGCCACAAAATGATTCACTCAATTAAAACTTAGATTATAAAAATTAAACTAAAGCCAGATTTATGCCAGTCAGGATCTAAACAGATGAGGAAATAAAAAAGCCTGAAATGCAGCAGCATCTCAGGCTTGAGATTGGATGACTTGTGTTTAAGTAATAATAGAAGACGGTTGAGTAAATGCTTCCTTTAAATCAAGACCTGAAGGCGCTTGATACACTTTTAAACCAAATTCCGGAATAATCGCCAGCAGATGATCCATGATATCAGACTGGATATTTTCATACTCCACCCAGGCGGTGGTATTGGTAAAGGCATAAATCTCTAGCGGTAAACCCTCACTGGTTGGCTGCAATTGGCGCACCATCAGGGAATGATTTTTACTAATGCCCGAATGCTGTTGCAGATAAAACTCTACATAAGCACGAAAGGTTCCTAAATTGGTAAGACGGCGCTGGTTATATTGCGAATGATGGCTCAGTTGCAGGTTAAATTGTTCCAGTTCCTCTGATTTGGTATTCAGGTATTGATCCAGCAAAATAAAATTTTTCAGCTTATTCTGTTCTTCAGCCGACATAAAATGTACGCTGCTTTGATCAATATGAATCGAGCGCTTGATCCGGCGCGCACCGGCTTCCTGCATACCACGCCAGTTTTTAAAGGTATCCGTCACCAGTTTATTGGTCGGAATCGTGGTCACTGTTTTATCAAAGTTCTGTACCGTAATGGTATGTAATGACATATCAATGACATCGCCATCCGCGTTCAGCGAGGGCATTTCGATCCAGTCGCCAATACGCACCATGTCATAGGATGAAATCTGAACCGACGCCACCAGCGACAAAATGGTATTTTGAAAGACCAGCATCAACACCGCGGCCATGGCACCGAAGCCAGCCAGCAAGGTAAAGACATCCTTTTTCAGGAAAGTGCCGAGAATCATCAGGCCACAGACAATAAAAATAATCAGCTTGACCAGCTGCAAATAACCTTTAATCGGTTTGTTACGTGACTTGGGATTACGCTGATAGACCAGGTTAAAAATATTCAGTAATTCACCCAGGGCCAGAGCAATCGTCAGGAAGATAAAAGCCTGTGCACCCATTTGCACAAAGGATTCAATCTTGTCAGATAAATGCGGTACTGTGGTAATGCCGTTCATGATCACGACTGCCGGAACAATATTGGCAATCCGGCGAATCACGCTATGCTCAGCAAAAATCTGATTATTGGCAAAAGGCATTCTGGAAATCAGTTGACGTATTCCGCGTACCACAATCTGTTTGGCAAATAGATTGGCAAGAATCGCCAGTAAAATCACAATACTCAGTGAAGATAGCATTTCCAGCCATGGGTACTGATTTGCCCATTCTTGAATATTCCGAATAAAATTAAACTGTTCCAAACGATCTTTCTCTTCAATCAAAAATTTAGATCAAGTTTATAGTTTTGGATCAGATTTTTTAATATTGGATAACTTTTTAAAACATATTTGTTAATGTGAATTATTAAGGCTCTAGACTAGCAGAATAGATATGTTAGTCTAGAATCATGATAGAAAACAGCAAATTAAGTAACTATAAGATTAAAAAAATTATTCAGTGCTTTTGCATTGATATTCCTGCTTCTAAAACAGCCTTATTGCTTAACTTGAACCGTAATA
This sequence comes from Acinetobacter lwoffii, assembly GCF_024129685.1. Classification (GTDB taxonomy): domain Bacteria; phylum Pseudomonadota; class Gammaproteobacteria; order Pseudomonadales; family Moraxellaceae; genus Acinetobacter; species Acinetobacter lwoffii_X. The sequence continues at coordinate 50,649 of NZ_JAMXXL010000020.1, forward strand.
CCATCAACTATTGGTACATGCTTTTTAGAGAACCAATCTACGATCATCAAACAGATTTAAGAGCAAAGTTTGTAGGTTCTATTGAAATTGATGAGAGCTATTTTGGAGCAAAAAGACAACGTGGTTTTCATGGGAAGTTGAAGCGAGGTCGAGGTACTTTAAAACAACCTGTATTTGGAATATTTGAAAGGAATGGTCGAGTTTATACAGAAATAGTCCCTGATTGTAAAAAGACTACATTACAACAAGTTATCTTAGGTAAAGTTGCACTTGAAAGTGTAATTTATAGTGATGGTTGGCGTGGATACAATGGTTTGGTAGATGTTGGTTACTCAAAGCATTTTAGAGTAAATCATGGAGCGAATGAATTTGCCAGAGGACAATGTCATATAAATGGAATAGAGTCATTCTGGAGCTTTTGTAAAAGAAGGCTAGCAAAGTTCAACGGTATATCAAAAGAGTATTTTGATTATCATCTTAAAGAAACAGAATGGCGCTGGATGAGGGAGCCTAATGAGCTAGCAACAGAGTTGTGGGACCTCATTAGGTAAAACTAAGTGCAAATCTGCTAGTCTAGAGCCTTACTAAATAACAGCACATACAAATAAAAAACCGGCGAATTCGCCGGTTTCTGATTTTCGATATTTCAGTAATGATATCGCGAGGCTTACCACATCAAATCATCAGGAATAACATAAGCTGCATATGGATCTTCTTCATCGGTGGTTTCTTCATTTTTCTCTGAATTATTCACAATGATAAAGCCCTGCATTTTCGCATTGATACGATCTGCCAGCGCTTTTGGCAAGAAAGCATAGCTGTCATTTTCACGTGCAATCACCAGACTGCCTGCCACCAACGCATTATAGATTTGCTGGTTTAAATAAACTTTTTTGATTTTGCTGTCATCAATGAACTGATACACCGCATCGCCGTCAGTATCACGGATTTTGTGCTGATTAATCATTTGCATGATTGCGGCTTTGAGTTCTTTTTCCTGCAAAGCTGCTTTTTTCTCTTGCTCAATCGCCTGATCTTTAGCCATTTTTTGCTGTTTGTCTTGTTCAATCTTGGCCTTGATTTCAGCCTCGGTACCGTCACCGGTGCGTTTTTCATGCACAGCCTGTTTAGACAGTTTTTTGGCTTTTTTATTATCGACCAATCCTGCCTTTAACAATTGTGCCTGCAATGCATTTTTAACCATGAGAATGTCCAGATATTAGTCGTGTTGATGTCGATAACGTAAATAAATCACCCAATACGTGAGACTGAGAACCAGACTCAGCACTGCCGGGATCAGGAATGCATTTAATTTTAAATAAGGATATAGCCAGCTGGCAAGAATGCCACCGCTTAAAAAACCGAACAAAATAAGCAGATGCAGAACTACGCGTCGTGATTCTACCTCTAAACCGCGCAAACGGTAGCCCATCGCCAAGCCGAGGTCGGTCAGTACGCCAGATAAATGCGTAGTGCGAATGATGGCACCTTTATAATGACTGACCATGGCATTTTGCACACCCATGGCAACACAGGCCCATAACAAGGCATAACGCGGGAAATAGGGCAATAATAACCAGCAGATCAAAATAAAAATAGCCACCAGGCTTAAAGGGTAACCATAAAGCTGCCCCAAGCGAAAGTGACTATTTCCAAGAATCAGCCCGCTATAGGATGAACCAATGACATAGCAGAGTGTGACCAGAAAGAGATACAACATCTGTTCTGGTTGCCAGTTCAGCAGGGCCATGGCCAGCATGCTGACATTACCGGTCATATGTGAAACAGACTGGTGCAGTACCGTCACCAGCCCCAGGACGTTAATCATGCCGGCATTGACCGCAAGAAAAAACGCCCCTAATTGTACCCAGGTAGGTAAACGCTGTAATGGCATAACAACATCATTGGCTAAACATATTGATTAATCAATATAAAATCAATTTGATGCGCGGTCTACTGCTGCAGTAAATAAAACATCGGTCGATGAGTTTAGCGCGGTTTCAGTAGAATCCTGCAATACGCTGATCACCATACCAATGGCAACGACTTGCATGGCGATATCCGAAGAGATCCCGAACAGGCCGCATGCAACTGGGATCAGTAACAATGAACCGCCTGCAACACCAGAAGCGCCACATGCCGAGACGGTTGCCACCACAGAAAGAATGAGCATGGTGGTAAAGTCGACACTAATCCCCAAAGTATTCACAGTCGCCAATGACAAGACGGTAATGGTCACAGAAGCACCGGCCATGTTGATCGCAGCGCCTAAAGGAATTGCGATACTTGAAGTCGATTCTTTAACACCCAGACGTTTTGCCAGATCCAGATTGACCGGAATGTTGGCTGCTGAACTACGGGTAAAGAAGGCGGTAATGCCACTTTCACGTAAGCAGGTGAACACCAGTGGATAAGGATTTTTGCGAGTAACGGCAGCAACAAGCAACGGATTGATGACCAGTGCAACAAACACCATTGTGCCTAACAATACAGTCAACAAATGTACATAGCTCGTCAGCGTGTCCAGACCAGATTCAGCAAAAGTCACCGCAACCAGACCAAAAATACCCACAGGTGCAAAGCTGATCACTAAACGAATCACATAGTTCACTGCAAAGGCTGCATCATTCAAAAGCGTCTTGGTGCTATCCGATGCATGACGGAAGGCAATACCCAAGGCCACTGCCCAAGCCAGAATACCAATAAAGTTTGCTTCAGCAATCGCAACGACCGGATTGGTAACAAAACTGAGCAGTAAATTCTTCAGGATTTCTACCAGACTGCCAGGTGGCTGTAATTCAGCTTGTGCAGCGATATCCAGAAACAGCGTACTTGGAAATAAGATGCTCGACACCACAGCGCTCAGTGCAGCAAGGAACATACCCACTGCATACATGATCATAATCGGTTTGATGGGGGTGTTGGATTGACCCACCTTAAAATTCGCGATAGAAGCTAACACTAAAATGAAAACCAGAATCGGTGCAACAGACTTCAAGGCTTTAATAAACAGGTCGCCCAATAGGCTTAATGAGGGAGTAGCTTCGGGAAATACCACAGCCACACCCACACCTAAAATAATGGCGATGATGATTCGAGAGACTAAGCTCATGCGCATAAGGGCAGAAAACATAAGGTTGCCTTGTGAAAATTACGAGGGCTAAATTTGGGAAAAAGTTGCGCTATTTTATACTTAATTTAAACAAGGCTTAAAATATATTTTTATATAAAAACCAAGATATTGATATTATTGATTTATTCTAAAATTAATTGCTTTAAAACATTGCTTATATTGAAGAAAAACTTCTTAAAATGATGAATAAATCACCACTTTTAAAATTGTATTCATGAAATAAATATCAAAGTTAAATAGATAAATTCAAATTATATTTGAAAATTTAAGAAGTTAGAACTTATGACCGGTTGGAATTTCCGGCCATAAGTTCAAGTATCTGCTGTCTTAAATTGTATAATCTTTATGCTGCTCAAAGATCTCTGGCGCCAGGTCCTGAATCGCCTGAAAATGGGTCAGATAAATGCGCCCGCTCAAATGCGTCATCAATTTAGAAGCTTGCAGCTTGTCTATGACCGGACCTTTGACTTCGGCAAAATGCAGACGAATATCCAGTTTGGCCAGTTCCGCATTTAAATCTTCCAGCATTTCCAGGGCACTCAGATCAATCGCACTGATGCTGGAACAGTTGATAATCACATGTTGTAGCTGGTCATTCAGGCTGATCTCATTGATCAGATAACCTTTGAAGCTATTGGCATTCAGAAACGTCAGATTCTCATCAATCCGTAGTGACAGCACCCGGTCGGAGGTACTGACCTGATGCCGCTGAATATTACGAAAATGCTGGGTTCCTTCGACCAGACCGACAACTGCAATATGCGGACGGCTGATTCGCCATAACATCAGCACAAAGGTCGAGACGATTCCAATAATCAAACCGGTGGAAATATCAATCAGGACCACGCCCAGAAAAGTAATCCACATGGCAAGGCCATCTGCCTTGGAATAGCGCCAGGCATCAAAAAATGGCTGGAGATTAACCAGCTTCCAGATGGAAACAATAATCGTCGCGGCCAGAATGGTCAGCGGCAGATCTTCAAAAAATCCGGTAAAGAACAGACTCACGAAAATAATCAGAATCGAGGATAAAACACCGGCCATAGGTGATTTGGCACCGGCATCGGCGTTTACTACAGTCCGTGACAGGCTGCCCGTGACAGGAAAAGCTGAACTCACGCCTGCACTGATATTGGCCAGACCGAGTGCGATCAGCTCCTGATTACTGTTTAAATGACTGCGTTGCTGTAAGGCTGTCGCTTGAGCAATCGACAAGGATTCCACAAAGCTGATCATGGCGATCATGCTGGCACCCGGTAACAAGGTCATGACCAGTTCCCAGTTCCAGTGAGGAAAGGACAAGGGCGGGAAACCGGATGGGATTGCACCGACCGTTTTAATGCCCTGAAGCTTTAAATCCAGAAATACAATTGCTGCAATGCCGAGACACACCAGAATCAGGGGCACCGCACGGACTAAAAAATCTGTAGAGCCGATCCGGCTTTGTACAGCCTGAGATTTTAATAACTGGGGCAGATAGATCAGTAGACCGATAGAGAGCAGGCCGAAAATCAGGCTCGGCACGTGCAGTAGCGGGAAATATTGCAGCAGACTGCTGGCGAACTCCGGAATGTTATTGGCTTTTAAGGGAAGATCGACCAAAAACTTTAACTGTCCAAAAGCAATCAATAAGGCAGAGGCAATAATAAAGCTTTGGATCACCGGATGACTAATCAACTGGATCATAAAACCAAAACGAAATAATCCCAAAAGCAGGGAAATAATGCCGACCATCAGTGCCAATAGGGTCGCAGCTTCGATATAGACCGGTGAGCCGACTTCAAAAAGTGGATTGAGCGTAGCAAAAGTCATCATGGAAATGATGGCCACGGGGCCAATCGATAAAGTCGAACTCCCACCGAGCAGGGCATAAATGATCATCGGCAGGATGCTGGCATATAAGCCCATGATCGGCGGCAATCCTGCCAGCATGGCATAGGCCATCCCTTGAGGCACCAGCATCGCCACCACAATCAGGGCAGCCAGCACATCAGACTTAAATTTGACCGGCGTGTAGTGGCTTAACCATGCCCAGGCAGGCAGTCTATGCAGAAGTTTAGACTTGGAATTTTGCATAAAAAGGTCTAAATCACAAATATAGATATATTATGCACAAATTCTGCTAAGAAGTCTTAGCTGATCTAGATTCTTGATGAATCATGTTTAAAATGAAACATCTGGGTCAGTCGCAGATCATTTAAAAAAACTCTATGATCGTGATCTTAGTGGTGTAGAACGACCTCAATAAGAGTTTAAAGAAACTTATCTTGATGACTGAAAAAAGAAAGATTCTTTATTTAGCTGGATTGCCACAATACAATTGATAAAGGGTATTTAAGACCACAATCAAATTTTGATCTTTAATTGAATAATAAATCTGTTTGCCGTCGCGTCGGGTATCTACTACATCGCTTTTACGCAGCATCATGAGCTGCTGGGAAAGTGTCGGCTGTTTAATCTCAGTTATTTCCTCAATTTCTGAAACATTCAGTTCCGCTTGAGACAGATGACATAAAATGAGAAGACGGTCGGTATTGGCCAGAGATTTTAAAATGCCAACGACCTGTTCTGCTGAATCGCGCATAGTCGTGATTTCAAAATCGGTTTTCATTCAATATGTCCATTATAAAGTTACAGCCCGTTAATTATACGGGTCTTAGCCCGTAATACCTTGCTAAAAACAGTTAAGTTTTATGGTTTTTAATGAATTGAATTATCAATTAAAATTATATTTTAAATATTGATAGATAAGATAAATTTATTACATAGTGCAGAAAGTATTTTAGTTCACATTCGTGCAATCAAGTGCAAGTTTCATCAAACATCTACAAAGCAAAAAAATGCTTGTATGATGTTTATGTGACTTGAACCAATAACATCAGGGATATCATCATGAGTACAGATTCAGCTTTTCCAACACCGAGTAATTTAGGTATAGCGGTTTATAGTAATAATGCAGACGCGATTGGAAATACACCGCTTGTTCGTATTAATCGTGTGATTTCCGCTCCGGCCACGGTACTTGCGAAAATTGAAAGCCGTAATCCGGCATTCTCAGTCAAGTGTCGTATTGGTGCCGCGTTGATTAATGATGCTGAAAAATCTGGCAAACTCAAACCCGGTATGCATATTGTCGAGCCAACCAGCGGCAATACCGGGATTGCATTGGCTTTTGTTGCCGCGGCCAAAGGTTATGACATTACTTTGACCATGCCTTCAAGCATGAGTATTGAACGCCGTAAGGTGGTGAAAGCATTGGGTGCCAATCTGGTTTTGACTGATCCGGCCAAAGGTATGAAGGGCGCGATTGAAGAGGCAGAACGTTTGCTGAATGAGAACCCTGAACAATATTTCCTGCCACAACAGTTTGAAAATCCGGCCAACCCTAAAATTCATGAAGAAACCACGGGCCCAGAAATCTGGGAAGCGACTGCGGGCAATGTCGATATTCTGGTCGCAGGTGTCGGAACGGGTGGAACCATTACCGGTATTTCACGCTACTTTGAAAAAGTGAAAAACAAGCCTTTATATTCTGTGGCGGTGGAACCTGCTGAGTCTGCAATTATTGGTCAGGCCAAACGCGGTGAAGACATTACACCTGGACCACATAAAATTCAGGGGATCGGTGCCAACTTCATTCCAGGCAATTTGGACCTAGACCTCGTTGATGAAGTGATTGCCATTCATAGTGCAGATGCAGTCGAGTGGGCACGTAAAACAGCAGCTCAGGAAGGTATCCTGGTCGGTATTTCAAGTGGCGCGGCTATGGCAGCAGCGGCACAATTGGCGGCTCGCCCTGAAAATGCCGGTAAAAATATTGTGGTGATTTTGCCAGATGGTGGTGAACGTTACCTGTCTTCGATCCTGTTTGAAGATATTTCTGCTGAATAACATTGATGCATTTTATATTTTAAACACTGTTAGACAAGCCCGAAGTCATCTTCGGGCTTTTTATTGGGTAGTTTTAAATCGCAGCAGGACGCTGCATTATTTTTAAAATAGTCAGATGAAGGACTTGACCTTACCATGATGGGAATGTTTAAGCTATAACATCAACAGTGAGTTGAGGCATGGAGATGGGCATGGTAGAACAAGACAGCAACCGCTTATATGAGCAGCAGGTGCAGATTGGCGGTATGACCTGTGCCTCCTGTGTCGCTCGGGTGGAAAAAGCCTTGAAAAAAATTGAAGGTGTGGTCGAGGCATCTGTCAACCTGTCGACTGAAAAAGCTTTTATTAAAAGCCAGCAGCCGATTGCTGCCGCTGCGCTGGTTCAAGCAATTGAAAAATCCGGTTTCGATGTACCGACGCAACAGTTTGATTTGAACATTGAAGGGATGACCTGTGCATCCTGTGTGGCTCGCGTAGAAAAAGCCCTAAAAAAAGTGGAAGGCGTGTTGGATGCACAAGTGAATCTGGCCACTGAAAAGGCGCATGTGAGTGCGATCAATTCTGTGCCATTGTCCAAGCTGACTCAAGCCGTGCAAAAAGCCGGTTTTGATATTCAGAGCGATCGCATTGAACTGGCTATTGAAGGCATGACTTGCGCTTCATGTGTGGCACGTGTGGAAAAAGCTTTATTGAAAGTAGAAGGTGTCAGCGAAGCACAGGTCAATCTGGCCACCGAAACGGCCTGGGTGAAAGCCTTACATTCCCAGATTCCGGCCTTGATTGCTGCTGTGGAGAAAGCCGGTTATCAGGCTACAGTAAAATCCGGTACGGATATGTCGGCAGATAGTCATGGTGCTTTTCAGGAAAAGAAAGCCAATGAAACGGCACAACTGAAACGAGATTTATGGCTTGCAGTCATTCTGACAGCGCCTGTATTTATTCTGGAAATGGGCTCGCATCTGATTCCGGCATTTCATCATTTTATTGCCCATACGCTGGGAACCCAGAACAGCTGGTATCTGCAGTTTGTACTGACCACTTTGGTGCTGATTATTCCGGGACGGCGTTTTTATCAGCATGGTATTCCAGCTTTATTACGTCTGGCACCAGATATGAATTCTCTGGTCGCAGTCGGAACCATTGCAGCTTACGGATTTTCCTGTATTGCGACCTTTTTTCCACAGCTGTTACCGCAGTCCACCGTGCATGTGTACTTTGAAGCGGCCGCCGTTATTGTCGCGCTGATTTTACTGGGGCGTTATCTGGAAGCTAAAGCCAAAGGTAAAACCTCGGAAGCGATTCAGTATCTGGTCGGTTTGCAGCCGAAAACAGCCCGAGTGCAACAAAATAATCACTGGGTTGATCTGGCAATTGCCGATGTACAACAAGGCATGCTGATTGAAATCCGCCCGGGTGAAAAAGTCGCCGTCGATGGTGAAGTGGTTGCCGGGCAAAGTTATATCGATGAAGCGATGATTAGCGGTGAGCCTTTACCTGTGGCCAAACAGGCTGGTGATCAGGTTGTCGGCGGTACGGTAAACCAGAACGGAACATTGCAAATCAAGGCTACTGCGGTCGGCCAGGATTCGGTACTGGCGCAGATTATTCAGATGGTGGAACAGGCACAAGGTTCAAAATTACCGATTCAGGCCGTGGTTGATAAAGTGACTTTATGGTTTGTGCCGGCTGTTATGGCGCTAGCGGCCTTGACCTTTATGGTCTGGTTCCTGTTTGGGCCTGAGCCGAATCTGACCTACGCCTTGGTAAATGCAGTCGCCGTACTGATTATTGCCTGTCCATGTGCGATGGGACTGGCGACTCCTACCTCAATTATGGTCGGAACTGGACGTGCAGCAGAACTGGGCGTGCTATTCCGTAAGGGTGAAGCTTTACAGTTGCTGCAACAAACCAAAGTCGTCGCGCTGGATAAAACCGGAACCTTAACTGAGGGAAAACCGCTGCTGACCGACTTTGAAGTCACTGCAGATTTTAATCAGCAGACCGTATTACAGCTCGTCGCTTCAGTGGAGGCCAAGTCAGAACATCCGATTGCCCACGCCATTGTTCAGGCTGCTCGTGAGCAAGAACTGCAACTGAGTAAAGTGACCGATTTTGATTCGATCACTGGTGCAGGGGTAAAAGCACAGGTTGCTGGTCAGCAGCTGCATATCGGTGCAGAACGTCTGATGCAGGACTTGGGCTTAAATGTCGATCTGTTTAGAGCTACTGCACAAAAGCTCGGTGATCAGGGCCGCAGTCCTTTATATGTAGCGATTAATCAAAAGCTGGCTGCGATTATTGCTGTCGCTGACCCGATTAAACCGACTACTTATAGCGCGATTCAGGCCTTGCATGACCAAGGCCTTAAAGTAGCGATGATTACGGGTGATAATCAGCATACTGCGCAGGCGATTGCCAAACAGCTGAAAATCGATCAGGTGATTGCGGAAGTCTTGCCGCATGAAAAAGTCGATGCCGTACGACAACTCCAGCAGCAATACGGCGTGCTCACTTTTGTCGGGGATGGAATCAATGATGCGCCGGCACTGGCACAGGCCGATGTCGGTATGGCGATTGGTACCGGCACTGATGTCGCGATTGAAGCAGCCGATGTGGTGTTGATGTCAGGCAATTTACAGCATGTGGCGACAGGCATCGGCTTGAGTCAGGCGACCATGCGCAATATCAAACAGAACCTGTTTTGGGCCTTTGTTTACAATATTGCGTTAATTCCGATTGCCGCAGGTGTACTGTATCCGTTTTGGGGCATTCTGTTATCACCAATGTTTGCCGCAGGCGCGATGGCACTATCCTCTGTGTTTGTGGTTAGTAATGCCTTGAGATTAAAAGCTTATCAACCGGTGCAGTTTAAGGAGTCAGTATGATGAATATTGGTCAGGCCGCAAAACGGTCCGGCATCTCTGCAAAAATGATCCGATATTATGAAGAAATCGGCTTGTTGCCGGCTCCGAAACGCAGTGATACAGGTTATCGGGTTTATAGTGACGCGGACATTAGAACCTTAAGTTTTATCCAGCATGCACGTGAACTGGGCTTTTCTTCAGAGCAGATGAAAGAATTACTCGGCCTGTGGCTGAACAGCTCACGCCAAAGTAGTGAGGTCAAACAGTTGGCACAAAAACATATCCAGTTTTTACAACAGAAAATTGCCGATATGCAGCATATGCTATTAATTTTACAGCAATCGGTTGAGCAGTGTGCCGGCAATGAACAGTCCGATTGCCAGATTTTAAAACAGATTGAACAGGGTATCATTCCTGAGCAGCACTGACCTGATCTTCAATTAAATTTAGGTTAAATATAGTCTGCTGAATCCTATAAACTTTAAACCGATCCTATGGAGCTAAACATGAAATTCCGTATTGAAAATATGACTTGTGGTGGCTGCGCGCGCAGTGTCACGGCTACGATTAAAGATCTGGATGAAAATGCCACTGTGAATATTGATGTGGCGACTAAGCTAGTTGAAGTTGAATCGACAGTCAGTGAGTCTGAGATTGTGGCAGCTTTAACCGAAGATGGTTTCCCGCCTGTGGCAGCCTGATCGTTGTCGTGTTAGATCACTCTTAATGATCATATGAAATCATACAGCCAAATAAAAAATGCCTGATTGAATCAGGCATTTTTTATTCTAGTGATCATACCGATGAGATTTTATCTGGCGTCATCAGCGCCTGATTAATATACAGCTTAATCAAACGTTCGCGTGATCCAATCGCTTTTTGGTAATTGGTCGAATTTAATAACAGCGAAGCGCCATAGGTGACTGTCCAGATATAAGATAAATAATCGCGAATCGACATGGCACTTTCTAAAGCCACCAGATAATCATGGGTGATGTCTTTAATCCGGATAATTCGTTCTTCACGAATACGATAAAGCTCCTGAAATAACTCTTTCAGATTTTTTTCGTTATTGGTTAAACGCTCTTCAATGACATGCAACAGGATGGTTCGGTTTGAATTGAGCATGTGATAGAGCATATATTGTGAAACATAATTTTTAATATCGTTATTATGCTTTTTTGATATTTCTAGAATTCTTTTTTCATTCAGAATAATCAGTTCTAAATATAACTGGTTCTTGCTTTTAAAATGTTTGTAGATGGTTCCTTTTGCGATGTCCAGTTCACTGGCCAGCTCACTCAGGGTAATGTCCTGATTATTATCCAGTAGCAGGCTTTCCGCCATGCTCAGGATCTTCTCTTTACGAAGAAGGAAGTTCTGCTGTCTTACAGTCGTCATCTTCTTGGTCCATACTTTTCGAAAAAGAACCTTTCAAGAATATGCAATTTTGCACGCGATGGCTATAAAACTAAGGTCGTGATATTTATCTCATTTTGTATATTTATGCAGCAACTGCTGACAAATAAAAATAGCGATGCTGAGCAGACAGAAATATTGTCAAGAAAACTGAACCCTAGAGATCAACTTTGCTAAATAAAATTCCATTTTCAGTATAATTATTTTATTGTTTCAGCGCACGAAGCTAGATTCTTTGACTGTTTTAAGCCCATATTCATCAGGGTTTAGTACGGAAAGTAGATCAATATTAAGCTGGCATATTCAGTCACTCATACTGAACATGAAGACGTGATTTTCAATGCAACTTTATGAATCTAGATATAGATTTAACACTGCAGGAATTGGATATCACGATTTTAAAATGGCCTGTCTGGATTCTAATGAAAATTAGAAAATATTTGGCAACAGGATTGAGTATCACCCTTTAAGGAATTTAAAAATGCCGATTTATAATGCGCCGCTAAAAGACATGGAATTTATTTTAAATGACGTATTCCATGCGGAACAATTTTGGCAAGGTAATGAAAATTTTGCACATTTAGATATGGCGACGGCAAATGCAATTCTGGAAGAGATGGCCAAATTTTCCAAGAATGTTATTCTTGACCTGAATCGTCCTGCTGATGAAGAAGGTGGTGCTCAGTTTAAAAACGGTGAGGTGACTACGCCGGCTGGTTTCAAGGAAGCCTTTAAACAGTTTGCAGAAGGTGGCTGGGTAGGCTTGGGTGCTCCTGAAGAATGGGGTGGGCAAAACATGCCGAAAATGCTCACGGTTCTGGCGGATGAAATGATCTGGAGCACCAATCCATCTTTCATGCTTTATCCGCTACTCACTGTGGGTGCAGGTATGGCGATCAATGACCGCGCCTCACAGGAACAGAAAGAAACTTATTTACCAAAATTCTATACGGGTGAATGGTCAGGCACCATGTGTCTGACTGAACCACATTCCGGCACAGATCTTGGCATTATCAAGACCAAAGCTGAACCAAATGAAGATGGTTCGTACAATATTACCGGCACCAAAATTTTTATTACCAGCGGTGAGCATGATCTGAGTGAAAACATCATTCATCTGGTACTGGCGAAAACACCGTATGCACCAGCAGGTTCACGTGGTATTTCATTATTTATTGTGCCGAAATTCCTGGTCAATGCAGATGGATCACTGGGTGAGCGTAATGCAGTATCTGCCGGTTCAATCGAACATAAAATGGGAATTAAAGGCTCGGCGACCTGCGTCATGAACTTTGACGGCGCCAAGGGCTATATGGTTGGCAATGAAAATGAAGGTCTGGCCGGCATGTTCGTGATGATGAACTACGAACGTTTGTCTATGGGAATTCAGGGCATTGGTGCAGCAGAATTTGCCTACCAGAATGCGGCACAATATGCGACGGACCGTTTACAGGGCCGTGCATCAACTGGTGCAAAATCTCCAGAAAAACCAGCCGATTCAATTCTAGTCCATGGCGATGTACGCCGTATGCTGCTCAATGTACGTGCTAACAATGAAGCTTCACGTGCTTTTGCGGTGTATGTCGGTCAACAGCTGGATATCACCAAATACTCAACCGACCCTGAAGCGGTGCGTAAAGCGACTGACCGTGTGGCGCTGTTAACGCCAATCGCCAAAGCTTATTTGACCGACAAGGCACTGGATTCTGCACTGGAAGCGCAAATGTGCTTCGGTGGTCATGGCTATATCCGTGAATGGGGCATGGAACAGTGTATTCGTGACCTGCGTATTTCACAGATTTATGAAGGCACCAATGGCGTGCAGGCGATTGACCTGATTGGGCGTAAAACCACCAAATGTAATGGGACTTATATCGCGGAATATATTGCTGAAATCCGTGAATTTGCCCAAAATTTAGATGATTCATTGACGATTAAAACGGCGACATTAGAAGCCTGCCAACAACTTGAAGATATCACCAAATTCATCGTCGAGCAGTCTAAGCTGAACCCTGATTTTGCCAACGCGATTGCTGTCGATTATTTACATGCGGTTGGTCTGCTCAGTTTTGTCTATATGTATGCGCGGATTAGCAAAGCCGCTGCAGCCAAAGACGACAGCTACTTCCAGAACAAACTGGTACTGGCCAACTATTATGTGGCCAAAATACTTCCGGATTTGAGTGCACGAATCCAACGTATTCAAGCCGGTGCGGAACTGGTGATGCAGTTGCCTGAAGACTATTTTACCGCACAGGCTTAACCCGCAATGATTGCGAAGGACCAGCCCTACAGCGCTTTGGCTATGTAGGGTTGATAACAATGATGAAAAAGGATGAAACTAAAATGATCGTAATTGTAGATGCAGTACGTACCGCGATGGGCGGCTTTCAAGGTTCATTGTCAAGCTGTACCGCGCCAGATTTGGGTGCTGTGGTGATCAAGGAAGCAGTGGCACGTGCAGGATTGGCGGCCAATGATATTGATGAAGTGATCATGGGCTGCGTACTACCAGCCGGTTTAAAACAGGGTCCGGCACGTCAGGCCATGCGTCAGGCAGGTCTACCGGATTCAACTGGTGCGACCACCATCAATAAAATTTGTGGTTCTGGCATGAAAGCCGTGATGCAGGCAGCAGATGCGATCAAGGCCGGTTCAGCAGAGATTGTAGTTGCAGGCGGGATGGAATCCATGTCGAATGCGCCATATTTAATGGACAAGGCACGTGCCGGTTTCCGTATGGGGCATGGAAAAGTCATTGATCACATGTTCCAGGAAGGTCTGGAAGATGCGGAAACCGGTCTGTCGATGGGAATTCTTGCTCAGGAAATGGCGGATAAAAAGGGCTATACCCGTGAGCAGCAGGATGACTATGCAATTGGCTCATTAAATAAAGCGGTCACGGCCGTTCAGCAAGGCTTCTTTAAAGATGAAATCGTGCCAGTCAATGTCAGTAGCCGTAAAGGCGATGTGGTAGTAGAGCAGGATGAACAGCCTTTAAATGCCAAGGTTGACAAAATTCCAACCTTGCGTCCAGCGTTCAAAAAAGACGGCACCATTACTGCGGCAAATGCCAGCTCCATTTCTGATGGTGCTTCGGCACTGGTGATTACCTCGAGTGAAATTGCCGCGCAGCGCAACTTAAAGCCGCTGGCTAATATTGTGGCCTATGCCAGCCATTCGCAGCATCCATCAGAATTTACCATTGCGCCAGTTGGTGCGATTGAAAAAGTCCTGAAAAAAACGGGTTGGGATGCTCAGGATGTCGATCTTTGGGAAATCAATGAAGCTTTTGCCATGGTGACCATGTTGGCCATTGATGGCTTTAAACTTGATCCAGCGAAAGTGAACATTAATGGCGGTGCTTGTGCACTTGGTCATCCACTGGGTTCTTCTGGTTCCCGTATCATTGTGACCCTGATTCATGCTTTAAAACGTACTGGCGGCAAGAAAGGCATTGCATCTTTATGTATCGGTGGTGGGGAAGCGACTGCGATTGCTGTGGAACTGGTTTAAGCCCATCCTAAATCGTATATTTAGGTAGCAAACTCAATACTGATTCATTCAAAAGTTGCTGCTCTTGGTTCGCCAGGAGCAGGGATTCTTTAAATCATATTAATTTTTAAAATACACAATAAAATCAATATTTTCAGACTTTGCTGATCCGATTCCATCTATATTTTTACTATAAAAATTACTTTTTAAATTATTTAAAAACTTTTTCTAGCACATGCCGGTGAATAAATCGTAACTTGTCTTTTACTGCTTCGCTCAGCTTGAACGGGTAGGCATCTTCCAGGCCCATACAACGGTTTAAGGCATTCAGATTAAAGGTCAAGGTGACCCAATTTTCTAGAATGTGTTCAAAATCCTGTCCACCAATCGGGCATTCTTTAAAATCCATACTGGCCAGATAGCTGCCATTTCCTTCGACACGCATACCACCATAGTAGGCAGTTTCCAGTGTTTCCATCATATGCAGATAATGTGCCCAGGTTTCTGCCCAGTCTTCCCAGGGATGGGCGGTGGCATAAGCACTGATATACTTTTCCTGCCAGTTGATTGGTGCGCCTTCGTTATAATGGCGTTCAAGTGCCTTGCTGTAGTCTTGCCGCTCATCGCCAAAATACTGACGGAATTCATCTAGCAATTCCGGATGCATATGTTGCATGAGCGCAAAATAATAATGGCCGCTTTCATGGCGAAAATGACCTAATAAAGTCCGGTAGTTTTCACCCATATTTACACGTGTAGTTTCCCGATAAACTACATCGGCTTCAATTGCATTTAGGGTAATGACCCCATTGGCATGACCAATTAAAACAGGCTTATCTTCTTGGGGCAGGAGAAAATCAAAACGCAGACCAAATGGATCATCTTCAGACTTTTTAGGGCGTGGCATCATGTTCATGCGCTGGGCCAAATACAGGAATCGACGTTTGGCTTCTTCCAGTCGAAACCAGTAAATCAGGTTTTCGGAATTTTCCAAATCAGGAATGACATGGGTCAACTGACAGGATTCACAAAATTCCTCATCTTCATCGCTGGGAATCATCCAGTTGCATACCTGATAATTTACATAATTGTGACAGGGTTTATAACTGACATGCTGGTAGTTTTTGGCGATTGGAACCCATCGCTCAGCACTCTGTTTTTCGAATGCGCATAGCTCTTTTTCCGAAGCGATATAACCGATCGGTGACAGACAGTGATCACAAACTGATTTGTAAAAAAACAGCTGTTGCTTGCAGACGGCACATTCAAAATGTTTCATTAAACTCCCTGTAGGGAAGCGAACGACCTAAAATGTTTATCGATGATGAACACGAAAAAAGGTTCAGAATGCCTACCTAAATTTCTTCCTGATAAAGAAACATCATAAAAATTTCATTGAAAATTCTATATGGATGAATTGTAAATATAGGCTGCTTGATATTAAATGAAACATTAATTGAATCTTTGTTTTAATAAAAAAGTATAGTTAAACAAGCTTTTAAATAAATAAATTTTTAAATAGAGTGAGTTGCCATCTTAAAAACACGGACAAGGCGTATTGAAGGATATTACCAAATATTCCGACCGGTTTTTAAATTTGGGGGAAGTCCATTCAAGAACAGCTAACTTTTAAGAATAAAAAATTTTTAATGTGAGCAAGCTAATAAAGAGGAATTAAAAAAAACATGAAAATTAGAAAAGCCAATCTTCAGGATACTCGTGCCATTGTCGATGTGATTGCACCCTTTGTCGATGCCGTGATCAGTTCGGAAGAAGGTCGCCAGCGCTTTCAGCCTGAGATGATCCAGACCATTTTCGAGCGTCCGGACATTCATTATTTTGTGACAGAAATTGACCATCAGGTGATAGGCGTCGTGGCTTATATGGAACCTGCACACTTCATGCATTTTTTCCTGAACCAAGTCTATCAGGGGCAGGGTTATGGCCGCCGGCAAATGTGGCACTTTTTAGAAAGCGAGATCCGCCGTCAAGGCCATTCAATTATTACGGTAAAATCCAGTCTTTATGCCTTGGATATTTACAAGCGCTTTGGTTTTGTGGAAACAGGACAATATACGGAAGAACATGGAATCCGTTTTATCCCGATGCGAAAGGATTATCGGGATTTTTAAGAGAAAAATAAAATTGTTTTTTCCGCTGGAATCTTTCCAAATTAAGGCAAACTTTCTGCTATCGGCCTGCATCCTATTTTTAATTAGTCAGTCCTTTTGTTAAGGCATAGAATTAATTCACTTTTGTAGTAATAGCGATCAGTAGATGGCATTCAGCTGGATTTTTTTTACTTTAATGGCTGCATTTATGCAGGCTTGGCGTAATGCCTTTCAAAAACAGCTTAGCACCACGGTTGATGTGTGGGGAGTCACCCTGGCACGCTTTATTTTTGGATTGCCATTTGCTGCGCTGTACCTGAGTAGCCTGTATTATTTCAAGCCAGTTGAAAGTGTGGTGCATTTCACCCCGAAATACTGGTTCTACATCCTGATTGCCGGCATCAGCCAGATTCTGGCAACTGCCCTGATGGTGCAGCTGTTTAAACAGAAAAATTAGATCTCTTGCGAAAGTAAAAAATTGTTTATACTAGCCCCATGAAATATGAAAATTTAACTCGATTTAATGATGGGGAATTTAAACGACT